>NZ_JARWOV010000247.1 GCF_029868855.1 Nocardia carnea
CCCCCCCCCCATCCCCGGCCGCCCCCGCTATCCCTAACCCCCCACCGGGGGGCCGGGGGGGCCCCCCGGGGGCCGGGGTTTTGGCGGCCGGCCACCCCGCGCCCGCATGCCTGGGCGCTGTCAGCCCACGCTGACGACCGGTTCACCGGTGCCGGCGTCCGCACCCATCTCCTCGGCGATCCGCATGGCTTCCTCGATCAGAGTTTCCACGATCTGCGCCTCGGGCACCGTCTTGACGACCTCGCCCTTGACGAAGATCTGCCCCTTGCCGTTGCCGGAGGCAACACCCAGGTCGGCTTCGCGGGCCTCGCCCGGACCGTTGACCACACAACCCATGACCGCGACCCGCAGCGGTACCTCCAGGCCGTCGAGGCCGGCGGTGACCTCGTCGGCCAGGGTGTACACGTCGACCTGCGCACGCCCACAGGACGGACAGGACACGATTTCCAGTTTGCGGGGGCGCAGGTTCAGCGATTGCAGGATCTGGCCGCCGACCTTGACCTCCTCGGCCGGCGGCGCGGACAACGAAACCCGGATGGTGTCGCCGATCCCCTCGCTCAGCAGGGCACCGAACGCGACCGCGGATTTCACGGTGCCCTGGAAGGCCGGACCTGCCTCGGTCACACCGAGATGCAGCGGATAGTCGCTCTGCGCGGCCAGCTGCCGGTACGCCTCGACCATCACCACGGGATCGTTGTGTTTGACCGAGATCTTGATATCGCCGAACCCGTACTCCTCGAACAGGCTCGCCTCCCACAGCGCCGACTCCACCAGCGCCTCCGGGGTGGCCTTGCCGTATTTGAGCATCATCCGCTTGTCGAGGGATCCGGCGTTCACACCGATCCGGATCGGGATACCTGCGTCCCCGGCCGCCTTGGCGACCTCTTTCACCCGCCCGTCGAACTCTTTGATGTTGCCCGGGTTCACCCGCACGGCCGCGCAACCCGCGTCGATGGCGGCGAAGATATAGCGCGGCTGGAAATGGATATCGGCGATCACCGGGATCTGGGATTTCTTCGCGATGATGGGCAGCGCATCGGCATCTTCCTGCCGTGGGCACGCCACCCGCACGATATCGCAGCCCGATGCGGTGAGTTCGGCGATCTGCTGCAGGGTCGCGTTCACATCGTGCGTTTTGGTCGTCGTCATCGACTGCACGGAGATCGGGTGGTCACTGCCCACACCGACACCACCCACCATCAGCTGACGGGTCTTGCGCCGCGGCGCGAGCACCGCTGCCGGTGCGGTCGGCATCCCCAATCCGACTGTGCTGGTCACTTTCGGCTGCCTACTTTCGTCCTGGTCCGGCCGGTCGGTGCCGAGTCTAGTCCCGCCGCGGCGACGCGCCGCCGAGACATGGACTACACCGGCAACCGGCACCGAGACGTCATCCAGGAGTAACCCCGGCGACGCCCGGCACGGTCGACCTTATGGGCGAACCCGCAGTTCAACGCGGTTTGCGGCGATAGATCACGTCGTAGATCAGGATTGCGGCGAGTGCGGCCGCGAACCCGATCAGGTACAGGTTCTCGACCTGGCCGGAGTGATTGCCGATCAGCATGCCGAGCAGCGCGATGATCACGATCACCGCGGCCACCCGGAAGGTCTTGCGCGATTCACCGCTCCAACCCCATGCCGCCGACGGAACCTCAGCAGGGTCCACCGTGGTGACGTGCTGGTCAGTGGCGGGTTCGACGTCCGTGGCGGCCACGATCGCTCCTCCTCGAGAGAACGGATACTGCCCGTTATCGTGGCATACGACCGCCCGTCGTAGCCAGCAGGGGCGGGGTCGGCGACAATGGGCGGGTGTCAGATCTCCGCAGAGTTCTCCTGCTCGGCAGCACCGGTTCCATCGGCACCCAGGCGCTCGAGGTGATCGCCGCCAACCCCGACAGATTCGAAATCGTCGGCCTCGCCGCGGGCGGCGGGAACACCGAACTGCTGTCCGCGCAGATGGCCGCCACCGGCACCACCAACGTGGCAGTCGCCGACCCCGCGGCCGCGGCCCGGCTGGGAGTGCCGTTCGCGGGCGCCGGCGCGGCGACCGAACTCGTCCGCAGCACCGAGGCAGATGTCGTACTCAACGCGCTCGTCGGTTCGCTCGGCCTGGAACCCACCCTGGCGGCGCTGGATTCGGGGGCCACGCTGGCACTGGCGAACAAGGAATCACTGGTGGCCGGCGGTTCGCTGGTCACCCGGGCGGCCCGGCCCGGCCAGATCGTCCCGGTCGATTCCGAACATTCGGCGCTGGCCCAGTGTCTGCGCGGCGGACGCGCCGAGGAGGTCGACAAACTGGTTCTCACCGCCTCCGGTGGCCCGTTCCGGGGTTGGACCACCGAAATGCTGGACGGCGTGAACCCTGCCGAGGCGAAAACCCATCCCACCTGGTCGATGGGCCCGATGAACACATTGAACTCGGCCTCGCTGGTGAACAAGGGCCTGGAGTTGATCGAAACCCATCTGCTGTTCGGCATTCCGTACGACCGGATCGAGGTCACCGTGCACCCGCAGTCCATCGTGCATTCCATGGTCACCTTCACCGACGGGTCCACCCTCGCGCAGGCCAGCCCGCCGGATATGAAACTGCCCATCGCCCTGGCGCTGGGCTGGCCGGACCGGGTCCCCGGCGCGGCCACGCCGTGCGATTTCGGTACTGCGGCCACCTGGACGTTCGAGCCGGTAGACGACGCGGTGTTCCCAGCCGTGGAACTGGCCCGGGAAGCCGGTACTGCAGGTGGTTGCGTGACCGCGGTCTACAACGCGGCGAACGAGGTCGCGGTACAGGCATTTCTCGACGAGCGGATCCGGTTCCCGGAGATCGTGCACACCGTGTCCCGCGTGGTCCGCGACGCGGGACAGTGGCGCGCCGAACCGGGCGAACTCGCCGAGGTTCTGGCGGCCGACGAATGGGCTCGTGACCGCGCCCGCACACTGGTACACCGGTAATCCATGTCCCAGATGGTCGAGGCCGGGCACGCGGGCGGTTACTGTGGACACGTGCTCGCGGCCGCTCCGGTCTCCGTGCGGGCCGGGAGAAATGATCTGCGCACCGCAGGAGGGCTGTAGACCACATGCTGTTCGTGTTGGGGTTCGTGCTGTTCGCCCTCGGCATCACGATTTCGATCGCATTGCACGAATGCGGGCATATGTGGACCGCGCAGGCGACCGGAATGAAGGTCCGCCGGTATTACATCGGTTTCGGCCCGAAAATGTTCTCTTTCCGCCGCGGGGAAACCGAATACGGGGTCAAATGGCTGCCGCTCGGTGGTTTCTGTGATATCGCCGGAATGACCGCGCTCGACGAACTCGAACCCGAGGAACTCGACCGTGCCATGTACCGGCAGGCCACCTGGAAACGCCTGGTCGTGATGTCCGGCGGTATCGCGATGAACTTCCTGCTCGGGTTCATCCTCATCGTCGTGCTGGCGGTCGGCTGGGGGCTGCCCAACCTGAACCAGCCGCCCGAAACCACCCTCGGCGATATGAGCTGCGTCGCGCCGCAGAATCCCGACGGGACCGTCGGCACCTGCACCGGCGAAGGCCCCGCGCAGCGCGCCGGCCTGCAACGCGGCGATGTGGTGACCGCGGTCGACGGCGAGCCCGTGGACACGTGGAAGGAATTCCAGACCCTCACCCAGCAGCAGGACGGCCCGTTCACCTACACCGTCGAACGCGGCGGGCAGACGCTGGATATCGAGGTCGTGCCCGAGCAGACGATGCGCTACCCCAGCGAGGGCGGTCCGGGCCGGGAAGTCGGTGTGGTCGGGGTAGGCCAGGAATTCTACGAACCGGTCCAGTACGACGTTCTCGGCGCGATTCCCGCGTCGGCGGCGTTCACCGGGGATATGTTCATCCGCACCTTCCAATCGCTGGCCCAGATGCCGGCCAAGGTCGTCTCGCTGTGGGACGCGGTGACCGGCGGCGAACGCGACGCGGATACTCCCGTCAGTGTGTACGGCGCCAGCAAGATCGGCGGCGAAACCGCCGAACGCGGCTACTGGAATATGTTCATCCTGGTGCTGGCGAGCCTGAACTTCTTCCTCGGCGCGTTCAACATTCTGCCGCTGCTCCCGCTCGACGGCGGCCATATCGCGGTGGTGCTGTACGAGAAGATCCGCAACACCTTCCGCGGCTGGAAGGGTCTCGCGCCCGGCGCACCGGTCGACTACCTGAAGCTGCTCCCCCTCACCTACGTCGCCGTCGTCATCGGCGGGGCGTACATGCTGCTCACCCTGGCCGCCGACATCGTCAACCCGATCAACCTCTTCCCCTGACGGCCGGCTCGGCCCCGAGGCTCGGTTAGCATCGCCGCATGCGGCGCGCATCCGGGCCCGGGCATTACCTCCGGGCCGTCCGGCTCGACTCCACCGCCGAATCGACCGGCTACCCGTTCGATCTGCCCGCGGTGCGCCACCTGGCACGGTCCGGCGAGCTGTTGCTGTCGCCGGGAGTAACGTTCCTGGTCGGTGAGAACGGTAGCGGCAAATCGACGCTACTCGAGGCGATCGCGGTGGCCGCCGGTCTCAACCCAGAAGGTGGCAGTCAGAACTACCGGTTCGCCACCCGCGCCACCGAGTCGGAGCTGGGTGAGCATCTGGTCCTGCGCTGGGGCATCCACAAACCCCGCAGCCGCTTTTTCCTGCGCGCCGAATCTTTCTACAACGTAGCCACCGAAAGCGAACGACTCGGACCGGAACAACTCGCGGCGATCGGGGGCTCCCCGCACAGCCGTTCCCACGGCGAATCGTTCGTCGACCTCATCCGACATCGCTTCGTTCCCGGCGGCCTCTATCTCATGGACGAACCCGAAGCCGCGCTGTCCGCCCGCGGCTGCATGACTGTCCTGGCACGGATTTCCGAATTGGTGGCCGACGGATCCCAGTTCGTCGTGGCCACCCATTCCCCTGTTCTGCTTGCCGTTCCGGGCGCAACGATCTACCAATTCGACGAAGACGGTTCCATCGATACCGTTGAATTCGATCAGGCCGTTCCGGTCGCCGTCACCCGGGAGTTCCTTGCCAGACCGCAGCACTACCTGCGGTACCTGCTCGAGGGACAATAACGGCATCCCATCCCGGCGAACGCGTCAGCGCAGTGCGCCTTCGCCCTTCCCGTCGATCACGTCCACCACGTATTCGGCGATCGCCAGCGAGGAGGTCGCCGCCGGCGACGGCGCGTTGCGGACGGCGGTGACGGGGCCGAGGCGGTCGATCCGGAAATCGTCGACCAGGGTGCCGTCGGCGTCGAGGGCCTGCGCGCGAACACCCGCTCCCCCGCGCACCACATCCGCGGGCCCGATGGCGGGAATGTAGCGCTGCGCCTTCCGCATATACGCGGCTGTGGATACCGAGCCGTACATTTCCTCGAGCCCGGTGCGCCAATGCTGCCGCGCCAACCGCCGGAAGCCGGGCCAGGCCAGCGTTCTCGCCATATCCCGGGGTTCGAAATCGGTCTGCCGATATCCCTCTCGCGCGAAGGCCAGGACCGCATTCGGCCCGACCTCGACGGTCCCCGATACCCGCCGAGTGAAATGCACGCCCAGAAACGGATACCGCGGATCAGGGACCGGATAGACGAGCCCGCGTACGAGGTCCCGTTTCTCCGGCAGCACATCCATGTACTCCCCACGGAAAGGGACAATGCGCGGTGCGGGGTCGCCACCCACCAGACCCGCCACCGTATCCGCCTGTAATCCGGCGCAGAGAACCACCTGATCGGCATGCAGAACCTGCTCTCCCACACCGATTTCGATACCCGAAGCCGTCCGGGTGATCCGGTCCACCGCGCAGGTGGTCCTGACCTCACCGCCGGCCGCCACAACATCTGCCGCGAAAGCCTCGGCCACTCGGCGGAAATCGGTGATCGCGGTATGCGGTGAGTACAGCGCCGCGATACCTTCCGCGAACGGCTCGATATCGCGAATACCGGCCGCATCGACTCGACGCAGCCCGGGCACCGCGTTATGTCCCGCCCGCGCCTCCAGGGCATCGAGACGAGCCATTTCCTCGTCGTCCACGGCGATGACGAGCTTGCCGCATTCCTCGTACGCCACACCCCGCTCGGCACAGTAGTCGCGCATCATCGCCCGCCCCCGCGCGCACAGCACAGCCTTCAAACTGCCCGGCTGGTAATAGATCCCGGCATGTACCACCCCCGAGTTGTGCCCGGTCTGGTGCACGGCCACCCGGTCTTCCTTCTCCAGCACCACAACTCGGTCCCCCGGCCGGCGGAGGCCGATCTCCCTGGCCACCGCCAATCCAACGATCCCCGCACCGACCACGACGACCACCCGGTCGGCCATACACACTCCTACTTCCGGTGAATCCGCCAGGTGGCCGCACTCAGGGCTGACGGTCAGCCGGTGCTCAGCCCTCGGCGGCCAGCTGCCCGCAGGCAGCCGCGATTTCCTGGCCGCGGGTATCGCGCACCGTGCACGGAACGCCCTGCGCCTCGACTCGGCGCACGAATTCGCGTTCGACCGGCTTCGGGCTGGCATCCCATTTGCTGCCCGGTGTCGGATTGAGCGGGATGACGTTCACATGCACGCGCGACCCGAGCGCCTTGTGCAGTTTCGCGCCCAGCATATCCGCCCGCCAGGGGTGATCGTTGATATCGCGGATCAGCGCATATTCCACCGAGATGCGGCGGCCGGTCTTGTCGGCGTAGTAGCGGGCGGCGGCGAGGACCTCCGCCACCGGCCACCGGTTGTTCACCGGGACCAGGGTGTCGCGGAGTTCGTCGTCGGGGGTGTGCAGGGAGACGGCCAGCGTCACCGAAAGGCCCTCGTCGGCGAGTTTGCGAATAGCGGGGGCCAAGCCCACGGTGGAGACCACCACGTTGCGCTGTGAGATCCCGAGGCCGTCCGGGGCGGCCGAGGTGATCCGGCGGACGGCGTTCACCACCCGCTTGTAGTTCGCCAGCGGCTCTCCCATGCCCATGAACACGATATTCGACAGGCGCCCGGCCCCGCCCGGTACCGCACCGTCGCGCAGGTCGGCGGCGGCGGCGCGGACCTGGTCGACGATTTCGGCGGTGGACAGGTTGCGGTTCAGCCCGCCCTGGCCCGTGGCGCAGAACGGACAGGCCATACCGCAACCGGCCTGGCTGGAAATACACAGGGTGGCACGGTCCGGATAGCGCATGAGCACGCTCTCCAGCAAGGTGCCGTCACCGGCGCGCCACAGCGTCTTACGGGTCTCCCCCGAATCGCAGGCGATATGCCGTACCGGGGTCAGCAGCGGTGGGAAGAGCGCCCCGGCGATCGTGTCCCGCACGGCGGCGGGTAGATCGGTCATCGCGGCGGGGTCGGCCTGGAGCCGGCCGTAGTACTGGCGGGCGATCTGGTCGGCCCGGAACTTCGGCAGACCCAGTTCCGCCATGGCGGCGCGGCGCCCCTCGGCGTCGAGATCGGCGAGGTGGCGGGGCGGCATCCCGCGGCGGGGTGCGTCGAAAACCAAGGGCAAGGGGGCGGTCATAGTCCTACCAGTGTGGCATCTCGCTCGATGTGACCAGCGACAAGCCGTCCATCAGGAAGTGGTGCGGCCGGCGGCACGTTCGACGGGCGGGCCGGAAATCCATGCGCGGGCGATAGCTGTCGGCAATCATCGACGTATGGCGACCTCTGATGACCGAACTCCAGAACCCGGTGCGGTGCCCGGCGCGCAGCCTCCGGGCGGACCGGCGACCGAACCCCTGGGTGGAAAGCCCGCCCCCACCGTCCGGAAAGGAACCGGTAAGCCCGGCCGCCGCAAGGCCGCGGGCAGTTCCCGGGTAGGAAATGCCTGGATCGCCCTCATCATCGCGGCCATCCTCGGCATCATCCTGCTCATCTTCATCATCCAGAACTCGGAGAGCGCGGATGTCGAAATGCTCTTCTGGAACTTCTCGCTGCCCCTGGGCGTGACGATCCTGCTCTCGGTGATCGCGGGCGCCCTCGTCATGGCCCTGGTCGGCGGTGTCCGGATCATGCAGTTGCGCCGCGCGGTGCACAAGAAGTGACGGCCCGCGGTCTCAGATCAGAGTGCTGAGGACCAGCCAGGACACAAAGGCCGACGGCAGCATGGAATCGAGCCGGTCCATGATGCCGCCGTGTCCGGGCAGCATCGTGCCCATATCCTTGATGCCGAGTTCTCGTTTGATCTGCGATTCGATCAGATCGCCCAGGGTCGCGACGACCACCAGTCCCACGCCGAGCACCACCCCGATCATCGAGTTGGCTTCCAACAACAGTGTCACGGTGAGCAGTCCGCCGATGATCGCGAACACCAGCGACCCACAGAATCCCTCCCAGGATTTCTTGGGGCTGATCGAGGGGACCATGGGGTGGCGGCCGAACAGCACACCTGCCACGTAGCCACCCACATCGGAGCACACCACCAGGATCATGAAGGTCAGCACCCGCAGATTGCCGTCGGGATCCTCCAGGAGCAGCAGGACCGCGAAGGAGGCCAGCAGCGGAATCCACGCCAGCGTGAACACCGTGATTGCGGTATCGCGCAGGAAGTTACGTGGCGCCGTGTTGAGGCCGTGGTCGAACAGCCGCCACACCATACAGACCAGGACCGTCGCCGCGAAAGCACCGACCACCCCGCTCGCCCCGAACGGCCAGCCCAGCCAGAATGCCGCTTGACCACCGGCGATCAGCGGCGTGCGAGGCACCAGCACATCCGCCTCGCGGAGTCGTTTGGCCACCTCCCAGGTGGCGATTCCGACCGCGACGCCGGCGACGCCGATGAACACCTTGGGTACGAACAGCAGGACCGCGATACAGGAGATACCGAGGGTCAAACCGACAGCGAGCGCCGCCGGAAGGTTGCGCCCGGCGCGGGACCGCCGCGTCGCCGGGTCCGCGGGTGCATTGCTCGCGGGCCCCGCATCGGAGGAGGTACCGGCCGGCACAGCGCCGGTGGATGCCCCGGCCGGATCAGCGCCCGCGTGCGTACCGGAGGACCCGGGACCCCCGGGTGCGGCCGCCGCCCCGCCGGCCGGCGCACCAGAGGACACAGCGCCGGCGGGCAGATCGGTGGGCACGGCACCGGAGGGCGTACCGGCCGCCTGCGCGTCTGCGGACGCACCGGCCGGCGCCGATGTCGATTCGGATATGCCCTCGGCCGGCGGCTGCGGTCGGGCCGCACCGGTCGCGGCGGCTTTCTCGGCCACGATTGTCCCGTCGCTCAACTCGTCGTCGTTCCGTTCGTTCCCACCCGAAGCGGGCGTCGCCGCTCCGCTGTTCTCATTGTGCGTCAATCCCCGGGCCATCGGCCCGCCGGATCACCGTTGCGGTATCGCTACGACACCGCTTCCGTACGGCACCCACCGCTCGTGCCGAGCACGGACAATACGCGACCACACCACCCGATATGCCTGCGCAAGCTACACCATCGCCGCGGCGGCGAACACATCGGAGAACGCCGGGTCAGACCTCGAGCAGTTCGGATTCCTTGTGTTTCACCAGCTCGTCGATCTGACCGACATATCTGGCCGTGGTCTTGTCCAGTTCCTTCTCGGCCCGGCCGACTTCGTCCTCACCGGCTTCGCCGTCCTTCTGGATCCGGCCCAGTTCGTCCATGGCCTTGCGACGCACATTGCGGATCGAGACCTTGGCGTCCTCGCCCTTCTGCTTGGCCTGTTTGACCAGTTCGCGGCGCCGCTCCTCGGTGAGCTGCGGGATAGAGATCCGCAGGATATCGCCGTTGTTGGTCGGGTTCACGCCCAGATCGGAATTGCGGATCGCGGTTTCGATCGGCCCCAGCTGCGCCTGCTCGTACGGCTTCACCACCACCATCCGCGGCTCCGGGACGGTGATACTCGACATCTGGGTGATCGGGGTCGGCGATCCGTAGTAGTCGACCACGACCCGCGAGAACATCCCCGGGTTCGCGCGCCCGGTCCGGATGCTGCCTAGATCGTCCTTCGCCACCGAGACGGCCTTTTCCATCTTCTCCTCGGCGTCGAAGAGCGCTTCTTCAATCACGACCGTTCCTCCACTGCGTCGTCATCGTCATGACCCGCGGGCCCGCGGTATCAGGATCGAACCAATGTGCCGATCTTCTCACCGGCCACCGCCCGGGCGATATTGCCCTTGGTCAACAAATTGAACACCAGCATCGGCATCTGGTTGTCCATGCACAAACTGAACGCCGTCGAATCGGCGACCTTCAGATCGCGTTCGATGGCTTCCTTGTGCGTGATCTCGTGGAACATGCTGGCGTCCGGATCCAACCGTGGATCGGCATCGAATACCCCGTCGACGGCTTTGGCCATGAGCACGACCTCGGCGCCGATCTCCAGCGCCCGCTGGGCGGCGGTGGTGTCGGTCGAGAAGTAGGGCATCCCCATCCCGGCACCGAAGATCACCACACGTCCCTTCTCCAGATGCCGCTTGGCGCGCAACGGCAGGTAGGGTTCGGCGACCTGGCCCATCGTGATGGCGGTCTGCACCCTGGTGTCCACGCCCTGTTTCTGCAGGAAATCCTGCAGCGCCAGACTGTTCATCACCGTGCCGAGCATGCCCATGTAATCCGACCGGGCGCGTTCGAGACCACGCTCCTCGAGTTCGGCACCGCGGAAGAAGTTCCCACCGCCGATCACCACTGCCACCTGCACCCCGGTGGAAACGACCTCGGCGATCTGCTCCGCGACGGTCTGCACCATATCGGGATCCAGCCCCACCGTGCCGCCGCCGAACATCTCACCACCCAGTTTCAGCAGTACCCGGCGATATCCTGGGCGGTCGGTCCCGGGGTGCGTCATCGGCTGGCGTCTCCTTCGGCGATCGGCGGTGCGGTAGATAGCGTTCATGGTGCGGGGCCGCCGGGGAACCGGTGCCGTCCGCTTCCGACTGGCCCGGGCGCGGGGCGCGGCTATGTGGCATAGGCAGCACAGGGCGGCTTCTATCCTGCCCTACGCCGCTCGGCGCCGATACGACGGGGCGGCCGAGCCCGGAAAGAGCCCGCTCAGCAGCAGACCCCCGCCGCAGCGTATGCGACGGGGGTCTGTACGAAGCGGATCAGGCCTGGCCGACCTCGAACCGGGCGAACCGGGTGACGGTGACACCGGCCTCGTCCAGCAGAGCCTTCACGGTCTTCTTGTTATCGGTGACCGACGCCTGCTCGAGCAGTACGACGTCCTTGAAGAAGCCGTTCACGCGACCCTCGGTGATCTTGGGCAGCGCAGCCTCGGGCTTACCTTCTTCGCGGGCGGTCTGCTCCGCGATGCGGCGCTCGTTCTCGACGATATCGGCCGGCACCTCGTCACGGGTGACGTACTTGGCCTTGAGCGCGGCGATCTGCATGGCGGCGCCACGGGCGGCCTCGGCGGCAGCATCGCCGGAACCGGTGTACTCGACGAGCACACCGACGGCCGGCGGCAGATCCGAGGCCCGCTTGTGCAGGTAGGTGGCGACCGGGCCGTCGAGGGAGACGACACGACGCAGTTCCAGTTTCTCGCCGATCTTGGCGGCCAGCGCCTGCAGTGCCTCGTCGACAGTCGAGCCGTCGAGGGCCACTGCCTTGAGAGCATCCACATCGGCCGGTTCGGCGGCCGCGGCGGCGGTGACGATCCTGTCGGCCAGCTCCTGGAACTCCGCGTTCTTGGCGACGAAGTCGGTTTCGGAGTTGATCTCGACCATCACGCCGTCCTTGGCGATGACCAGGCCCTCGGCGGTGGTGCGCTCGGCCCGTTTGCCGACATCCTTGGCGCCCTTGATGCGCAGCAATTCCACGGCCTTGTCGAAATCGCCGTCGGTTTCGGCCAGCGCGTTCTTGCAGTCCATCATTCCGGAGCCGGTGAGCTCCCGCAGCCGCTTCACGTCAGCGGCGGTGTAGTTCGCCATCGGGGGCGAGCCTCCTTCGAGAAAGTCAGGTACCGGTCAGCGGTGGCCACGACTCGTACAGCCGTGACCACCGCTGTGGAAATTCGGGTTCGGTGGCGCTCACCTCGGCGGTGGGCGGTGAGCGCCGGCCGAACACGGGGTGACGACTCAGGCCTCGGCCGGAGTCTCCGCGGGCGCCTCGGCCGGGGTCTCGGCGCCGGGCGCGGCCTGCGCCAGCAGCTCCTGCTCCCACTCCGGCAGCGGCTCCGCGCCGGCCTCGGGCTTGTCGTCGCCGCCGGAACGGCCGGCCCGGGCCTGCACACCCTCGGCCACCGCGGAGGCGACGACCTTGGTGAGCAGCGCGGCGGAACGGATCGCGTCGTCGTTACCCGGGATCGGGTAGTCGACGAGGTCGGGATCGCAGTTGGTGTCCAGGATCGCGATGACCGGGATGTTCAGCTTGCGGGCCTCGCCGACGGCGATGTGCTCTTTGTTGGTGTCGACAACCCAGATGGCCGAGGGCACCTTCTGCATATCGCGGATACCGCCGAGGGTGCGGTCCAGTTTGTTCATCTCACGCGTGAGCATGAGGATTTCCTTCTTGGTGCGACCTTCGAAACCACCGGTCTGCTCCATGGCCTCGAGCTCCTTGAGGCGCTGCAGGCGCTTGTGCACGGTGGAGAAGTTGGTGAGCATGCCGCCCAGCCAGCGCTGGTTCACATAGGGCATACCGACCCGGGTGGCCTCGGCCGCGATGGATTCCTGGGCCTGCTTCTTGGTGCCGACGAACAGGACGGTGCCGCCGTGCGCGACGGTCTCCTTGACGAATTCGTAGGCCTTGTCGATGTAGGTCAGCGTCTGCTGCAGATCGATGATGTAGATGCCGTTGCGGTCGGTGAAGATGAACCGCTTCATCTTCGGGTTCCAGCGACGGGTCTGGTGCCCGAAATGCGCGCCGCTGTCGAGCAGCTGCTTCATGGTTACGACAGCCATTGCTCTCGTATCTCTCTTTCGTTGCCGGTTGTCGCAGCAAGCCGGCGGCCTGCTGCCCTGGCACCACAGAACACTCGGACCCGATCGTCGATCGGGACCAGCCGAGACGTCCCCTGTTCCGGAATCGCGCCGCCGGCCGTCGGCTCCATGGGGAGCGCGTGGTGGGCAGCGCCGTGATGAACAAGCACGGTGGTGCGCGAAGTCGGTCGGTGTCACGCAGAAACCTGCGACCACAGACCGCTCGGCCAGTTTACGGCGTGCGCTGCGAGAATCGGAAATCGGCCGGTCGCACGGGTGCCTCCGACGAGGCGCGGGCAGGTCTTTCGAAATGGGATTTATTCACAAGTGACGGTTTATCCACAGGTGCCGGATTTGCGGGTTCCGGCCGGAATCCACCGCAGGCACGCTGAGCGTATGAGCCGTCACCACAGCATCGACCACACCCTCGACCCCTCCGCCGGGCTCCCGCCCGCTCCACGGAGCTGGCCCTATATCGCACCACGTGACCGGCCGGTCATGCCACGAACCGCGGGCAGCGGCGGATCGCTGCCACCGTGGCCGCGAAGACCGCCGGAACCGCCGGCAGCGAACACCCGAGCGCAGCGGGCGCTGCGCGGCGACGCCGGCATCCCCGGCCACACCGCGCGCACCCGGCACGGTCCGGCCCCGCGATTCGCACGCCGACCGTGGTGTACCGACAGCCACCGGACGACGAGCACCGATCGGCTCGTCGACACACCGACATCGTCCGTCGCCGATACGGCCGGCAACGAGCCCGAGCCGCGGGCATGCGAGGCCGGGTCGAGCGCTGCGCAGCGATCCCGGGACTCATGGTTTCTCCCGGTTCCCGCTGGTGCACACCACCGAAACATTTCTGCCACAGCATCCGCTCGTGCTCGGAGCGAAGCCACGGCGTCCGGGGCGAATCATCCGGTCCGGAACGCGGGCCGGGCGGCTGCCGAGACCGGTACGGGCACCACGGTGCAGGTCGCGGGTCCCGGAATTTCGGAGCCGGTCGCCGCGGGAACCGGCGATATCGAACGGCGGGCCCGGCGTTACGAACGCCGGATTGCGCACGGCGCCTCACGCCCCACGGAACACGACCGTGTCCCCGTACCGGCCGGCGCCGTCGGATCGCAGCGCGCGAACCCAGGGCGCCGGTCTCCCGCGCTGCCGCCCGGTGGCACGCAGCCGCTCGTGGACATACCGTCGCGGCTCGCACCCGGTCGGCGATTCCGGCGTTCGCCGGTCCGGAACCCGATCCGGCGTGGTGTCCCGGAAGACCACATCGGCGCGCGGAGCCGCTCCGGCCGATATCCGAGCGCGGCGGGGTCGGGCGACGTCACCCGGCCGTGCGGACTACGGGGGCTCGGATATCGGTGGTCCTCCTCGGCAACAGCTCCGACACCGAAAGGGCGAGGTCACACGGACGCCCCCGCTGTCAGGCACCTACGACTGCGCAGTGACGGGAGACTCCCGGAGACACGGGTGATGGCTGTGGGAAGCAGACAGGTGACCACCCGTTCGGTTTCCGTGCGGGCTCGGCACCGTCGCTCCGTAGTGGGGCGCCGGCGGTGGGACGTACTGCTCGGTGCCGCATTCACCACGGTGCTCATCGCGTTCCCGCTGGGGCCGGGAGCAACAGCCGCCGCCTACTCCGGCGAGTCCTCGGTGCTCGCGCAGTCGCATACCGGAAATACCGCGGACGGCAACGGCCGGACGAGGGCACCACACGCGAATGCCCCGCTTCCGGATACTTCGGCCGATCGCGCTCGGCCGGTTACAGCGGCGATCACTGCACCGGCCGCTGACGGCACTCATCACCTCCTGGTGGGTATGCCGGCCCGGAAATCTCCCGTCTCTCCTGGGGAGGCGGCGCCGAGATCTGCCGACGTGGCAGCTGCCCCGGCTCTCGGCCGGACAGGGCACCGACCGAATCCGGCGGCGACCTCAGGTGTCGGTCCCGCCACCCCGGCCTCGGTCGCCGTATGCGGCGGATCGGGTTCTGCTTCGAGATCCGGGTCCCGGTCCGAATCTGCGCCCTGGTCCGGGTCCGCCGAGTTCGGGGCCGGTTCTGCGTCCGGGTCGGCCTGCACGGTCGTTCCGGCATTGGGCGAGCTGCTGCGCACACTGATCCGGCTCGCACCGAAGATCGCTCCGCCACCCTGTCCGTGGCCGAATGGCCGGACGTAGGAGCGCCGCCGGGCCGGGCGTACGGAGGGGGTACGCCCGGCCCTACGTGGGGCCCTTCGCGGCGCTCATGGTTCCGCTGATGGCGTTGATCTCCACAGGCACGGCCGCAGCAGGCCCCGACAAGCCGTTCACCTGGCCGCTGCGGCCACGGCCGGCCATCGAACGAGCCTTCGACCCACCGGAGCAGGACTGGCTGCCCGGGCATCGCGGCGTCGATCTCGCCGGGACACCGGGCCAGCCTGTTTACGCGGCCGGTCCGGGAATCGTGGTCTTCGCCGGCGAAGTGGCCGGTCGGCCGGTGGTATCGATACGTCACGAAGGAGACCTGCGGACGACCTATGAACCGGTGACGGCGACGGTCACGGTCGGTAGCCGCGTCACCCGCGATACGGCGATCGGTGCCCTCGAAGCCGGGCACGCGGGATGCGCGACGGCTTGTCTGCATTGGGGTGTGCGCCGCGAGCACAGCGGCAGGGCGAAACGGGAGTATCTGGATCCACTCGGCCTGCTGCGCCTGGCCCCTATCCGCCTGAAACCGGTGCTCCCGGGCCGGTGACCGAACGCGGAAAGACGCATCGGCCGGACGCCGGTCGTGCGCCTTCGTCGCGGTAGTGAGCATGGTGCGGAGCCGGACAGCTCCGGCTGCTTCCGAAGGTCCGATGAACAGGACCCGGAGCTATGCGGTGCGGTAGGCACCTGTACTCCGAATGCGTTAGCCGGCGGCCGGGGTGACCAGCGTGAACCCGACGGTGACGGCCGCGGCGACGACCACAGCCACGGTCGTCCACCGGATACTCGTCGAGCCGGAGCCGCCCGCACCTCGGTGCAGCCGCAGATTGCGCCGGTAACCCAGCCCGGCGACGGCGAGCAGGACGAGGCCGGCGATACCGGGCGCCAGGGCGGCGGTATCCCAGCCGGCCTGGAGTACCGAGCGGAGCAGCAGCAGTGCGACGGCCACCGTGCCCAGGCATGTGCGCCGCCACGACAGTGCGGTCCGTTCCGCGGCCAATCGGATTTCGGTGGGATCGGGCATCGGCATACCTCAGTGCAGCAGTACTGCCACGCAGGCGAGTACCGCCACGAACGCGGTTCCCGCGGAAAGTACGGGGACGAGCACCGTGCCGGGCAGGGGCCGGCCCTCGTCCATGGCCGACCGGATGCGGCGCCAGTGCAGGAAGGCACCGACCGCCACCACCAGCGACAGCACCAGGCAGCTCACTGCCAGCGCGGAACGGAAGTCCGATGGCCACTGCTCCACCACCACGGTGTGCACGGCGACACCACCGGCAAGCAACCCGAGTGCGGTACGAATCCACGACAGGAATGTGCGTTCGTTGGCGAGAGTGAACCGGTAATCGATCGGTGCCACGGCAGGTTCCGGTGTCTCATCGACGCCCGGCTCACCGGTCTCGCCCGGTATCGGGCTCATCGAGTATTCGCGCTGTCAGCGGTCTGCACGCTCACCTCCCGATCCGCATACGGGCCCAGCTGAACGGATCCGCTGGACAGCGTAAACGCCGCGCTGTACACGAGTCCACGTCCACGCGCCGTTTCCGGTATATCCGGCCGAGATCGGAAAGCGCGCGTTCATCGGAGACGGCCCAGGCTTCGGCTGCCGGCGCATTGCGCAGATCGAAACCATTTCCCGCATCGATCCCCCTCGCTTACGTCGACCGCTATCACCTCGTTGGACGAGTACATCCGGAGTTCGGGGCCCGCTGATCGGCCTGGAGATCGGGCTACCGGGCTTTACCTTCATGGGCGCGCAGGTCATCAGCGGATTCGCCGGTCCGGCCGATCGCCGCCGCACGTGGTGTCGAGACGATCGGCTGTCTCTCACGCCCGGGGATGCGCTTGGTCGTGTGCTGCGCGGAGACGTTCGATGGATACGTGGGTGTAGAGCTGAGTGGTGGCCAGGCTGGCGTGGCCCAGTAATTCCTGCACCACCCGAAGGTCGGCACCGCCTTCGAGCAGATGCGTGGCCGCCGTATGCCGGAGCCCGTGCGGACCCATATCCGCGACGCCGGGCACGGCGGATATCGCCGCGTGCACGACGGTCCGGGCTTGGCGCTGGTCCAGGCGCCGGCCGCGCCGGCCCAGCAACAGGGCGCGACCGGAATCCGGGGTGGCCAGCATCGGCCGGCCGTGGTTGAGCCAGTTGTGTACCGCACGGTCGGCGGGCAGCCCGAACGGCGCGGATCGTTCCTTGCGCCCTTTACCGAGTACGCGCACCACCCGGCGTTCGCGGTCCACATCGTCGATATCGAGGCCGCACAGCTCGCTGACCCGGATACCGGTGGCATAGAGCAGTTCGATGATGAGCCGGTCGCGTAATGCCATCGGGTCGTGCTGGGCCGCACCCGATTCCACCGCAGACATGATCCGCGCGGCCTGTTCCTGACCCAGCACCGCGGGCAGGCTGCGATGCGGCTTGGGTGCGGCCAGACGCAGGCCGGGATCGCGTTCCAGCCGACCGGTATGGGTGAGCCACGCGGTGAACGCCCGGGCCGCGGAGGCGCGTCGCGCCATGCTCGTACGCGCGGCGCCCTGTTCCGCGTGCGCCGCCAGCCACGACCGCAGGGTGGTCAGATCGAGTTCGCGTAGCGAAGCATCGGCAGACTGTCCGAGCAGATGCCGCAGCAGCGACCGGATATCGCCGAGGTAGGCGCGCACGGTATGCGCCGACCGGTTACGTCCGAGTTCCAGATATCTCTCGTATTCGCTCAGCAAGGCTTCCAGGTCCTCGGGTAGTTCCGCCACCACCACACCGTTGCCCGCGGCGCCCGGGTCCGCAACCCCACGCGCCGTTACCGATCACCATCGCTCACCGGCTGCAACCGCAGCGGATGCTGCATCGTGGTCCGCACCCGGTGCGCGCAACGTGCCCCGAACCTGCCTGAGCATCCTTCGCCCGCTGCCTGCTCGAATCACTCGGGCAATGCGAATCCCTGTACCGCACCGCTGCCCGGTGCCTGCTCGGCGGTTGGGTGCGGTCCGCCGCGCAACCGGTACCAGCCCGACCCGGCGCTACCGGCGAGCCCGGCGAGGTCCAGGGCCGCCAATGCGGCGCGGACTTCCGCTATGGCCAATCCGGTGGCGGTACCCAATTCGTGTGGCCAGCGTCCGCCGGTACCGGGCAACGCTGCGTACACCGACGACTGCGCGGCGGTGAGCCGGTGCGCGGCCGGTGGTTCCGGCGCACCGGCCGACGGTAGATGCAGCGGTGCGGCATCGGCCAGCACCTCGTCCACGCTGCCGACCAGCGTTGCTTCCCCCTCACGAATCATCCGGTGGCAGCCCGCGGAGGCCGCGGAATCCACCGACCCGGGTACCGCCATGGCGGGCCGGCCGATACGGCGAGCCCATTTCACCGTATTGCGCGCACCGCTACGCACCCCCGCTTCGACCACGAGCACACCATCGGACAGAGCCGCGATGAGCCGATTCCGCGCCAGGAAATGGTGTTTACGTGCAGTGGTACCCGGCGGATATTCGCTGACCACCAGACCGATTTCGGCGATCCGGTCGAGTAGTCGATCGTGCTGGGCGGGATAGGGCCGGTCCACGCCGCAGGCCAGGACGGCGAGGGTCGCGCCACCGACCGCTAGCGCCGCGCGGTGGGCCATACCGTCGATACCGAAGGCCGCACCGGAGACAATGGTCCAGCCGCGGGCCGCGAGGTCCCCGGCCAGCGCACCGGCGGCCCGATCGCCGTATCCGGTACTGCACCGGGCACCGACCACCGCCAGCGACCGTTCGGTCAGCTCGGCCAGGTTGCGGGTTCCGCGCACCCAGAGCACGAGAGGCACCGCACCGTCGGGATCACGTCCGGGCGGTAGTTGCGATAAGCCCAGCATGCGCCAGGCCGGCCATTCCGGATCGTCGGGGGTGACCAGCCGGCCGCCCAGTCCGCCCATGGTTTCCAGATCTCGGGCCGCCAGATCTTCCGCACGACGTGCCGCCGTCGCGGCGCGCAGAACCTGCGGTAGTTCCCGTTCCCGGACGGCTCGAGCTGCTTCCACCACGCCGACCGATTCGATCAATGCGGTGAGCGCCGGGCACGGGCCCAGCACCACCCGGGACAGATAGGCCCAGGCGAGTTGCCGGCGGCCGGACTCGCCGGCGGCCCCCTGCGCCGCCGGCGGTCCGGGCTCTCCGGCCGTCACTGTGTTCCCCGCTGCCGGAAGTTGAGCGCCTGCATGACGTCGTGTGCGGTGGGCACGTCACCGCCGCGCAGATCACACACCGTCCACGCGACCCGGAGTGCGCGGTCGGCTCCTCGTGCCGAGATCCGCCCCAGCCGCAACGCCGCTTCCACCGGTGCCGTGGAGTCGGCGGGTAGCGGGAACTGCCGACGGAGGACATGGCCCGGCACTTCGCCGTTGGTCCGCCAGCCGAATTCGCGCCAGCGGGCGGCCGCGGCCGCGCGGGCGGCCGTGACTCTGGTTCGGACTGTCGCGCTGTCCTCGGACTCCGCGGCCGCCAGCCCGGCGGTCGACATCGGATGCATCTGCATCCAGATATCGATCCGGTCCATCAGCGGACCGGACAGTTTGCCGAGGAACCGGCGCCGCGCCAGCGGCGCGCAGATACAGTCCACATCGCGGGCAGGGGCACAGGGGCAGGGGTTCGCGGCCAGGATGAGCTGGAACCGGGCCGGAAACCGCGCGACCCCGTCGCGGCGGGCGATCCGGACCTCGCCCTCCTCCAGCGGCGTGCGCATCGCCTCCAGCACCTTGGCGCCGATTTCGGCGCATTCGTCCAGGAACAGCACACCTCGGTGGGCACGGCTGACGGCACCTGGCCGGGCCGAACCCGACCCGCCGCCGACCATGGCACTCACCGAAGTCGAATGATGGGGTGCGACGAACGGCGGTGTGGTGATCAGCGGCTGTTCCTCGGAAAGGGTGCCGGCCACCGAATGGATGGCAGTGACCTCCAGCGCCTCGTTATCCGACAGCGGGGGTAGCACACCCGGCAGCCGTTGCGCGAGCATTGTTTTCCCGATACCGGGCGAACCGGTCAACAGCAGATGATGCCCACCGGCCGCGGCGACCTCCAGCGCCCACCGTGCCTCGTGCTGCCCCGCGACATCGCGCAGATCACCCACCGGAGATGCCTGATGCGGCGGCAGGGCCGGTGATTCCGCAAGCTCCCGTTCCCCGCGTAACCAATCGAGGGCGGCGCGCAATGTGGGCGCCCCCAGGACCCGGATGCCCGCGACAAGACCTGCCTCGCACAACACTTCCTCGGGCACGATCACGGTTTTCCGGCCCGCCCGCCGGGCCGCGAGCACTGCGGGCAGGATCCCCCGGACCCGCCGCAGCCGGCCGTCGAGCGCCAGTTCGCCGAGCAGCACCGTACCGGCGAGTTTGGCGGACGGCACGATATCGGCCGCGTCCAGCACGGCGACGGCCAGCGCCAGGTCGTACACCGAACCGACCTTCGGTAGCGTCGCCGGGGAGAGCGCCAGGATCACCCGCCCATCGGGCCATTTCTCGCCGGTGTTGGCCACGGCCGCCCGAACCCGGTCGCGCGATTCCTGCAGCGACGTATCCGGCAGGCCGACCAAGTGGACCGACGGCAACCCCTGCCCGATATCGGCCTCGATCTCCACGACCTGTCCGTCGATCCCTCGGACGGCGATCGAGCACGCCCGGCCGAGTGGCATCAGAACACCGCCTCGAGGTGCTCGATGACGGGTTCGGCCGTCCGCGACAGCAGGACGGAGACCACATCGAACCGGATGCGCTGCCACGGCCCGTCCTGTTCGGTGAGCCAGAGCAGTGCCAGTCTGCGGATCCGCCGCTGCTTTTCATAGGTGACGGCTTCGGCCGGTATGCCGTACCCCAGACCCGACCTCGTCTTCACCTCTACGAAAGCGGTGACGCCCGCATCGCGGACGATCAGATCCAGTTCGCCGTACCGGCAGCGCCAGTTCCGGCAGACGATCTCCATGCCGGCGGCCTGCAGATACTGCGCCGCCAGTTCCTCCCCTTGTGCGCCGAGCGCCGTGTTGTGTGCCACCCGCCCAGCATCGGCGAGTGCACGGTGTAGTGCGGGCCGGTGACCTGGGCAGGCACCGAACCTGTGGACAACCGCATCCTGTGGACAAGTACCGGCAGGCGCAGCCTGCCGTCCCTGGCCGCGGAACCGGCCGGCGCCATCGGGCGGACCACGGTGCGGGCAAGGTACTCGGCCGGCACCGGCAGTCCGATCGGTCGCGGCTCGCGCCATGCTCGCCCGCCCGATCATCACGCTGTCCGCGACGGTCGACAGCGCCGCCCGCCGGGCGTATTCGGGCGTCACCCGGCCCGCCGCGTCCGGAATTCCCACAGAACCGGCGTATATCGCCGGCGCGACCGCCACGCCTCCACCGGAATCTCGGTACACCGCCGCATCAGCGTCGATACCCGGCCGGGGAAGCTGTCATCGAGCGAATCGACAAGGTTCCGCCGCTCGAGATCTCGGGCGGCGTGCGTGCGCGAGTTCTTGTGTCCGGCGTCGCCTACGTCCGCCGCCGGGCCGGTGGTACACGGGCAACGACAAGCAGTTTCGGATCGTCCCGAACACCGGGTGCGCGCCGGGGTGGATGGCCCGACCTGTCGGTCACTTCGGTCCGCCGGAGTGCGGCCCGGTCCCGGGCCGGGGATCGACGGCCGTGGCAGGAACCGATCACTCCGGCAGCCGCAGGTCCGGTTTCTCCAGCTCTTCGATATTGACGTCCTTGAAGGTGATCACCCGGACGTGTTTGACGAACCGCGCCGGCCGGTACATATCCCAGACCCAGGCATCGCTCATCCTGACTTCGAAGTACACCTCGCCGTCGGCGTTCTGCGGCCGCAGTTCCACGGAGTTGGCCAGATAGAAACGGCGCTCGGTTTCCACCACGTACGAGAACTGACCGACGATGTCCTTGTACTCCCGGTACAGCGAGAGCTCCATCTCGGTTTCGTATTTCTCGAGGTCCTCGGCACTCATCGGGTGGAACGTCCTCCTTCTCGCCGCCATGCGTGTGTTGTCATCATCGCTCATGTCGCCTGTGCATGTCACCGTGGGCCGGTCGGGCGCCCCTCGGCGGCGGGCGTGACCGGCCGCGACAACAGCCGGCCCTACGCTCTGGAGAGCTCGGTCAGGCGGCGCCACCGGCCCCGGCGGTGACCTCCGCCAGTATTTCGCCGGCCGGTGTGAGCGCGACCTCGCTGTCTCGCACATTGCGCCATGACCTGCGATGTTCCGGGCAGGGCCCGAGTCGCCGCAGCGCTTCGATATGCCGGGTGGTGTTGTAGCCCTTGTGTTCGGCGAACCCGTATCCGGGCAGCCGCTGATCGAGTTCGACCATCATCCGGTCGCGGGTGACCTTGGCGAGCACACTGGCCGCGGCGATACACGCCGCGGTGCCGTCCCCACCGATCACCGGTAGTGACGGCACCGGCAGTCCGGGCACCCGGAATCCGTCGGTGAGCACATAGCCGGGGCTGCGTCCGAGACCGGCGACCGCCCGGCGCATGCCCTGGATATTCGCCACGTGGATACCGATGGCATCGATTTCGGCCGCCGGGATCACGATGACCGACCAGGCCGCCGCGAGCCGGGTGATCACCGGGTAGAGGGCCTCACGGGTCGCCTCGCTGAGTTTTTTCGAATCGTCGAGCCCGGCCAGTGCGTCGTGGGCCCGGGGCCCGAGCACACAGGCAGCCACGACGAGGGGCCCCGCGCTGGGACCACGACCCGCCTCGTCGACTCCGGCGACCGGTCCCAGCCCGCAGCGGTGCAGCGCCGATTCCAGGGTCCGCAATCCACCGGCCCGGCGCATCACCACCCGGGGTGGCCAACTCTGTTCTCGTACAGGTTTCATATGCGTCTTCGCAGCCAACTCGATCCGCCCCGACTCAATTCTCCTGCGGGTTCGTTCCGTCGATGGTGCCGATCCGGCCCGGCGGCCAGATTTTGAACACCGCTTTGCCGCGAACGTTGTCGATGGGCACGGTGCCCTGGAATTCATCGCCGATATGTGCCCGGGAATCCGCGGATTCGTTGCGGTTGTCGCCCATGACCCACAGGTTGCCCTCGGGCACGGTCACCGGCCCGAAAACGCGTCCGACCGGGTAGGAGGCATTCGCCTGACCGGGCATCCACGGGTAATCGTCCTCGACGTACGGCTCGTCGAGCGGTTGTCCGTCGACCATCACGCGGCCCTGGTCGTCACAACATTCCACGGTTTGCCCGCCGACCGCGATAACACGTTTGACGAGGTCGTTCTCGTCCGGCGGCACCAGGCCGAAGAACGAGAAGAAGTTCTGCACACCGCGGACGACCGTATTGTCCGAGCGGATGGAGCGGTAGTGCCCGTTCCAGGACGGCGGCCCGACGAAGACCACGACGTCACCCGGCTGCGGCTCGCTCCAGTAGTAGCTCACCTTCTGCACATAGATCCGGTCGCCGGTGCAACCGGCGCAGCCGTGCAGGGTCGGTTCCATGGATTGGGAAGGTATGACATAGGGACGGCCGACGAAGGTCACCATGAGAGCGGCGATAACCGCCGCGATCACCAACAGGATGGGAAGTTCCTGCCAGAACGGCCGCTGCTTCTTCGCTTTGACGGCCCGCCGCGCCCGGCGCCTGCGGGGCTGCCCGTCCGCGGGATCCGACCCCGATATCGACCAACTCTCGTCTGCCACGCGAACAGCGTAGCCCGGCACCGCAGTGGTTACGCGGTACCGGGCTACTTATGCCGTTCGCCGAGGTCACCGGCGCACACCAGGGCGCGCGGGTGTCGGCGATCAAGGGCAGGTCAGCGCTTTTCTTTGATCTTGGCGGCCTTACCGCGCAGCTCCCGCAGGTAGTACAGCTTGGCCCGGCGGACGTCGCCGCGGGTCACCACATCGATGTGATCGATGGTGGGGCTGTGCACGGGGAAGGTGCGCTCCACGCCGACACCGAACGACACCTTGCGCACGGTGAAGGTCTCGCGGATACCGCCGCCTTGGCGCCGGATGACGACGCCCTTGAAGACCTGGATACGCTCCTTGGAGCCCTCGATGACCTTCACGTGCACATTGAGGGTGTCGCCCGGACGGAAGTCGGGGACATCGCTGCGCAGCGAGCTCTCGTCGACGAAATCAAGGGTGTTCATGATCATCCTTCTGATGGTCGCGCGAACAGAGGAACCTGGCGGCGCGGACGCTCGACCGGTTCGTGCTCCGAATGTGGGATGTGCCGGGCCGAATGCGACCAGGGCAACCCGTGCATTGTGCCAGATCAGGGATCGGTTCCGGAAACGGGCCCCGGTGCGACCCCTGGGTCGCCCGGGTCCTCGCGGGTTTCCGTCTCGCCGCCGTGCGCCCACCGGTTCAGATCGTGCAGCAGCGGGTGGTGCCGATGTGGTGCGGGCGGCGCGGGTACCACCCGGCGGCTCAGTTCCTCTTCTGCCGCCGACCGGACGTGCTCGACATCCGGCTTCCCGGCGATCAGATCCTGAACGAAGATCTTGGCCCGGATCACCGGGCGGCGGTACCGCCGTTCGCGCACGATCGAGCGATACATCAGCCGACGCCGGTTGTTGCCGTAGCGCCAGCGCGCCCACGGAGCCCCCGGCCGGCTCAGCCGCAGCGCTCCCACCACCAGCAACGGCAGGAAGAACATCCCGAACAGGCCGGTCCAGATCTTGCCCTTGGCGATCACCACGGCGGCCAATGCCAGGTTGCCCAGCGCGAACGCGATGACCAGGACCCGCACCCACGCGCCCGGATGATCGCGCAGGCCGTTGATCTCGAGCAGCCACAGCGGGTGGAACCCGAGCAACAGCAAGCCGGTGACGGCGAGCGCGACGAAGACCGCATCCACCGAGGTACGGCCCTGCTTTTCCCAATAGACGTCGCGCAGGTAATAGAGCAGCGCGAATTCGTCGAGGACCAGTGCCGCACCGACCCCGAACGATGCCGCCAGCCCGGCCGCGACGGCCGGACCGCCACCCGCGTCGGCGGTGGCGATCATCCCGATCCCCGAGATCAGGACCAGCACCACCCCGAACACCATGTGGTGGATATGCACCCCACCGGATTTCAGATTGCCGGGCCACCAGCGCACCTGAGCCCGGATCAGCCGGACGCTGACCCGGATCACCAGGAAACCGATGATGAAACCGAACAGAAAGCACAGGAGTGGGAGCCGGCCCGCGGCGATGACGTCCTCGGACCACCACTGCCGCATACCGGCCCCCCTTCCTCCTGAGAAGCTACTTTCCGAAACCCGCCCGCCGCAGCGCGTCGGCCATGGCGCCGTTCACAGGTGCATTATCCCGCCGATTATCGCGGCCCTGGCCCCGATTGCGGCCCTGATCGCCCCCGCGGCCGCCGGGATTGCCCTGACCGCCACGGCCGTTTCCGTTGCCCTGGCCACCACGGCCACCGCCGGTGCCCTGACCGCCACGGTTCTTCGCACCACTGCCCCGACCGCCGCGATCCGCTCCGCCGCCCCGGGCGGTACCGTCGCGGCCACCGGAACCGCGGCCGCGGTCGCCACCGGGCCCCTGGCCGCGCTCCGGTTTCCCGGCGCCGGGTTCGTCGTCGAGCCGCAACGACAGCCCGATCCGCTGGCGCGGAATATCGACCTCGAGCACCTTCACCTTGACCACGTCACCGGATTTGACGACCTCGCGCGGATCGCGGACGAAGTTCTTCGACATCGCCGAGACATGTACCAGCCCGTCCTGGTGCACGCCCACATCGACGAAGGCACCGAACGCGGCGACATTGGTGACCACGCCCTCGAGCACCATCCCGGGTTGCAGATCGGCCACCTTCTCGATCCCGGCGGCGAATTCGGCGGTTTTGAATTCCGGTCGCGGGTCACGACCGGGTTTCTCCAGTTCGCCGATGATATCGGTGACGGTCGGTACGCCGAAGGTCTCGTCGGTGAATTCGGCGGGACGCAGGGTACGCAGCACGGCCTCGTTACCGATGATCTCGGCGATCCCGCTCCCGGTCGACTCGAGGATCCGGTGCACCACCGGATAGGCCTCGGGATGCACGGCCGAGGTGTCGAGCGGATTGTCGCCACCGCGGATTCGCAGGAAGCCGGCGCATTGTTCGAAAGCCTTGGGGCCCAGGCGGGGAACATCCAGTAGCGCGGTGCGACTCGGGAAGCGACCGTTGCGGTCGCGGTGGGCGACAATACTTTCCGCTACCGAACCCGTGATCCCGGAAACCCGGGACAGCAACGGAACCGAGGCGGTGTTCACATCGACACCGACCGCGTTCACGGCATCTTCGACCACCGCGCCCAGGGATCGGGCCAGCAGTGTTTCGGAGATATCGTGCTGGTACTGCCCCACTCCGATGGATTTCGGTTCGATCTTGACGAGTTCGGCCAGGGGATCCTGCAATCGGCGGGCGATGGATACCGCGCCGCGCAACGAGACATCCAGTTCGGGAAGTTCCTGCGAGGCATACGCGGACGCCGAATACACCGAGGCGCCGGCCTCGGACACCACGATCTTGGTCGGTTTGTTCTCCGGAATCCGCTCGATCAGCTGAGCGGCCAGCGCATCGGTTTCCCGGGAGGCGGTGCCGTTGCCGATGGCGATCAGCTCGACCCCGAACCGGTCCACCAGGGCCGCGAGGACGGCCAGTGATTTCTCGGTTTGGTTCTGCGGTTTGTGCGGATAGATGACCTCGGTTGCGACGACCTTGCCGGTACCGTCGACCACCGCGACCTTGACGCCGGTGCGGTAGCCGGGGTCCAGGCCCATGGTGGTGCGGGTACCTGCCGGTGCGGCCAGCAGCAGATCACGCAGGTTGGCGGCGAATACGTCGACCGCATCGCGTTCGGCGGCCTGCCGCAACCGCATCCTGGTATCGATACCGAGGCTCACCTGCAATTTGGTCCGCCATGCCCAGCGCACCGTGTCCAACAGCCAGGAATCGGCGGGGCGGCCCTCGTCGGCGATCGCGAACCGCTGCGCGATCCGTGCCTCGTAGACGCTGCGCTCACCGGGCGCGAGTTCGGAATCCGCGGGTTCGGGATCGAGGTGCAGGGAAAGCACCTCTTCTTTCTCGCCACGCAGCAGCGCCAGGATCCGATGTGAGGGCAGGGCGGTGAATTCCTCGGCGAAGTCGAAGTAATCGGCGAACTTCGCCCCCTCCTCTTCCTTGCCGGCGCGGACCGTCGCGGTGACCCGCCCCCGATTCCACATCAACTCCCGGAGTTCGCCCACGAGATCGGCGTCCTCGGCGAATTTTTCGACCAGGATGGCCCGGGCGCCGTCGAGCTGTTCGGCGGTGTAACCGGCCGGATCGGTGGCCGGATCGCCGAGCAGGGCGTCCGCGACGGGTTCGTGGCCGGCCTCGCGGGCGATCTGAGCCTTGGTGCGGCGCTTGGGTTTATAAGGCAGGTAGATATCTTCCAGGCGCGCCTTCGTCTCGGCCAGCAGCAGCTGCCGGTGCAGGGCTTCGTCGAGTTTGCCCTGGCTGCGGATGGATTCGATAACGGTGGCACGGCGTTCGTCGAGTTCACGCAGATAGTGCAGGCGTTCTTCGAGAGTGCGCAGCTGGGCGTCGTCCAGGCCGCCGGTGACCTCTTTGCGATAGCGCGCGATGAACGGCACCGTGGACCCGCCGTCGAGTAGTTCGACGGCGGCCGCGACCTGGTTCTCGCGCACCGCCAGTTCGTCGGCGATGCGCCGGGTCACGGTGCCGGAAACGGCCGGGCCGGTACCGGTGGTTGCGGTCGAGTCGGTCTGGATCGTGTCGGGACCCGAGGTCTCTGGCGCTGTCGTCACGACCCGCACACTACCTGCGCCGGGTGACAGGCGAACCCGGCCCGGTCCTGCATGACCGGGCCGGCGCCGGTACCGCTAACCGGCCGCCGTTCGCCGCTGGTCCCGGAGCAGGAAGCGCTGGATCTTGCCGCTGGGCGTCTTGGGCAGATCCGTGACGAAATGTACGCGGCGCGGATAGGCGTGCGCGGCGAATTTCTGCTTGACCAGGGTCTGCAGCTCTTCGGCCAATGCGTCGGTGCCCGTGACCCCCTCGCGCAGCACCACGAAAGCTTCCAGTACCTCGCCGCGGAGTTCGTCCGGCAGGCCGACGACCGCGGCCTCGGCGACATCGGGGTGCAGGACCAGCACACTTTCCACTTCGAACGGGCCGATCCGGTAGCCGGCCATGATGATCACGTCGTCGTCGCGGGCGGAGAAGCGGAAGAAACCGTCGCTGTCACGGGAACCGGCGTCCCCGGTGAGGTACCAGCGGCCGTCGGGCGTGTAGCGCTGTGCGGAGCGCTCGGGATCGCCCAGGTAGCCGACGAACCACAGCAGGGCACTGTGCTGGGTATCGATGGCGATCCGGCCGAGCTGTCCGGGCGGGGCCTCGATATCGGCGTCGTCGGCGAGCACGGTACAGGCCCAGCCCGGCAGGGAACGGCCCATCGATCCGGCGGGCGCCATCGCGTTCAGTTCGTCGTGCCAGGCGTTGCAGATGACCATGCCGTGTTCGGTCTGGCCGTAGTGATCGCGGACCGCGACGCCGAGTGCCTCGGCCGACCATGCGACCACCTCCGGTGTCAACGGCTCCCCTGCCGACGATGCGCGGCGCAGTCGGGCCGATTGCCCCGCGGATCCGGCCCGCAGCGCCCGATAGACCGTCGGCGCGGCGGCAAAGTTGGTGACGCCGAATCGTTCCAGCACCTGCCAGGTGAGGTCCGGGGAGAAGCCGGCGTGCAACAGCAGACTGCGGGTGCCCGACGCCAGGGGGCCGAGGATGGCGTAATAGAGGCCGTAGGCCCAGCCGGGGTCCGCCGCGTTCCAGAAGACATCGTCGGGCCGCACGTCGAGTGCGAATTCCTGGTAGGCGTGGAACGAGGCCAGCGCGCGAACCGGAATCGGCACACCTTTCGGTGTTCCGGTGGTTCCGCTGGTGAACAACTGGACCAGCAGGCCCTCCCCGCCGACTGTCACCACCGGTGCGCCGGTGTCGGCGACCGGGAGATCGTCCAGCCGCACGGCGCCCGCGACAGCGGCCGGGCCGGTGACGACGGTGCGCCACGATGGGTCCGCCGGGATGTCGTCGCCCGGCGCCAGCTTGCCGGCCTGGTCGGGGTCGGTGATCACGACGGCGGCTTCGGCGGCACGCAAACGGAAGGCGATCGCCGGAGGTGCGAAAGCGGTGAACAGCGGAACATGGACCGCGCCGCGGCGCCAGACGGCCAGCAGCACGGCCACCAGGTCCGCGGATTTCGCCATCAGTGTCGCGACTCGATCGCCCGGCCCCACCCCGAGACCGGCCAGGGCAGCCGCATACCGTTCGGATCGTTCGCGCAGTTCACCGTAGGTCAGATCGAACGACGAGAGATCGCTCTCGACAATCGTGAAAGCGACGGCATCGGCCGGGTGCCGGTCGCAGAGCAATTCGGCTGCGCACGCATCGGCACGGTCGTAGGTGTCCAGCAGTTCACGCACCCGCGTATTCGGGTCGGCACCCATCTCGCATCTCCTCGGTTCATCGATCCGGTGTTGCCATAGGATGTAGGTCACAGTTTGTCGGCACTACCCCCGAAAAGGGGTGAACTTCCATGACCGCCACCCCGGCACTGCTCCGCCCCCGCGACAGCGACGCACTGCGCGCCGAACTCCGCCGACTGGCGGGTAGCACCGGGGTTCCGGTGCTCTTCGGCGGCGAAGTCCAGGCCGATACGCTCCTGCTCAGCGAGTTCTGCGGGGTCCGCACCAATGGGCTGCGCGGACTGTCGGTGCGGCGCGCATCCGGTCTCGGTGGTCAGGTTCTCGATTCGCGCCGGCCCGCCGCGGTGGCCGACTACCGCAGCGCACTGTCGATCACCCACCATTACGACGGCCCGGTGCTGAGTGAGGGGATCCGTTCGGTCCTGGCGGTACCCGTGGTCGTGGAAGACCGGTCGCGCGCCGTGTTGTACGCGGCGACCCGCGGCCCGGGCCCCATCGGCGGCCGTACCGCCGAGGCGCTGCTGCAGGCCGGTCGCCGGCTGGCGGCGGAGATCATGATCCGCGACGAGGTCGATCGGCGGCTGCGGTTGCTGGACGCGGCGGCGCGGGCGCCTGCTACCGACGGCACGCTCGCCGAGGAGATCCGCGCTGTGCAGGCGGAGCTCCATGCCCTCGCGGACGGGTCCGCCGACGCGCAGCTGGGTGCGGCGCTGCGGGCGGTCGGCGACAAACTGGCCAGGGCGCTGTCGGGTCCACCGGCCCCGGAGGCGCCCCGGCTCTCCCGCCGGGAGAAGGATGTGCTGGTGCAGGTCGCGCTGGGATGTTCCAACCAGGTGGCCGCACAACGTCTTTCACTGGGACCCGAAACAGTCAAGAGTTATCTGCGCAGCGCGATGCAAAAACTCGACGCCCGGTCCCGGCACGAGGCCGTGGTCGCCGCGCGCCGCTTCGGCCTCATCCCCTGATACCGGACATGAGGCGGATTCGCGTCACCGGTTCGAACATCCGCCGCTCCTCGGCGGCGCGGATCCACCTGGATCCGGTCAGTCGTCCCCGGACAGCAGATCCGGGCGACGGTCGCGCGTACGGGCCAGCGCTTGTTCACGGCGCCAGGCCGCGACCTTGGCGTGATCACCGGACAGCAGGATCGGCGGGACCTCGAGTCCCCGCCACGACACCGGGCGGGTATAACTGGGGCCTTCCAACAGCCCGTCGGAAAACGAATCCTGTTCGTGTGACTGCTGATTACCGAGCACTCCCGGAATCAGCCGCACCACTGCCTCGGTCATCACGAGGGCCGCGGCCTCGCCGCCGATCAGTACGTAGTCACCGATACTGACCTCTTCGACCCGGACCCGGCGGGCGGCGTCGTCGAACACGCGCTGATCGATCCCCTCGTACCGGCCGCAGGCGAAGACCAGATGCTGCTCGCCGGACCAGCGGGCGGCCGTGTCCTGGGTGAAGGGCACTCCGGCCGGTGTCGGGACGACGAGCAGGGCGTCGTCCGGGCACACCTCGTCGAGCGCGGAACCCCAGACCGTGGGTTTCATCACCATGCCGGGGCCGCCGCCGTACGGCGAATCGTCGACGGATTTGTGCACATCGTGCGTCCAGCGGCGCAGATCGTGCACATCCACCGAGAGCAGCCCTTTTTCGGTGGCCTTGCCCAGTAGCGCGGTGCGCAGCGGCTCCAGGTATTCGGGGAAGATGGTGATCACGTCGAGCTTCACGACGACCGCCTCATTCCGGATCCAGCAGGCCCTCGGGCGGGTCGATCACGATCAGCCCGTCGGCGATGGACACCGTCGGCACGATCGCGGTGACGAACGGGATCAGGATTTCGCGGCCGTCGTCGGCGGCGCGGACCGACAGCAGTTCACCTGCCGCGGAATGCAATACCTCGGTGACGGTACCGACGGCGGAACCGTCGGTGAGTTCCACCCGCAGACCCTCGAGTTCGTGATCGTAGAACTCGTCCGGATCCGCCGCCGACCCGATATCCTCGCTGTCCACCAGAAACAGCGTGCCGCGCAGGGCGTCGGCGGCACCGCGATCGGTGACGCCGGCCAGTTGCACGAGAAGCCGGCCCGAATGTTCCCGGGCCGACTCCACGGTGAAATCCCGCACCTCTTTCGACCGTGCCGCCCGGCCCCGCAGGGTCGAGCCGGGCGCGAAACGCGCCTCCGGTTCGTCGGTGCGTACCTCGACGACCAGTTCGCCGCGCACACCGTGCGATCTGGCGACCCGGCCGACTACGAGTTCCATCTACTGATCGGTGTCGACCACGTCGACCCGGATACCGCGGCCGCCGATCCCGGCGACCAGGGTGCGCAGCGCGGTCGCGGTGCGGCCGCCCCGGCCGATGACCTTGCCGAGGTCGTCGGGGTGGACGTGCACCTCGACCGTACGCCCGCGGCGCCCGGTGATCAGCTCGACGCGCACGTCATCGGGATTGGCGACGATACCGCGAACCAGATGTTCCACGGCATCGGCGACGACGACGCTCATTACTCGGCAGCCTCGGCGGATTCGGCGGCCTCGGCCGATTCGGCCTCGCCGTCCTTGTCCTTCTTGGCCTTCTTCTTCGGGGTCACGGCCTCGGTGACCGGCTCGTTGTCGGCGGCGGCCAGCGCGGCGTTGAACAGGTCCAGCTTGGACGGCTTGGGCTCGGCGACCTTGAGGGTGCCCTCGGTGCCCGGCAGGCCCTTGAACTTCTGCCAGTCGCCGGTGATCTCCAGCAGCCGCTGCACGGGCTCGGTCGGCTGCGCGCCGACACCCAGCCAGTACTGGGCGCGCTCGGAATCGATCTCGATCAGCGAGGGCTCTTCCTTGGGGTGGTACTTGCCGATGGACTCGATGGCCCGGCCGTCACGACGGGTGCGGGCGTCCGCGACGACGACGCGGTACTGCGGGTTGCGGATCTTGCCCATACGGGTGAGCTTGATGCGAACAGCCATCTGCTGATCTGCCTTTCATTGTGGTCACGGCGCAATTCAGCGACTCACGCGGTTCGCGAGCCCGGTTTTGCGAATGAAGTGTGTGACCGCCGCGCGGTACGTAACCGGAGACGGGCTGACACTGTCCGGAAGGACGATCGACCATTCTGCCAGATGCAGGTCCGAGCCCGAAATCGCACCCGCTACGTCCTGCTTACGCGGCCGGTAGGCCCGGATCGCCGGACTACTGGACAACCGTACCGCCCGGTGGCGGGCCGTGGCGCGCGTGCGTAGTGTCCGCTGGGTCGCGCTGTCCGCGCGACGGCAACGATCGGGAGTACGGACAGCGTGTTGTTTCTGAACAGAGTCCTCGCCGCGGCAGCAGCGGCGGTGATCGCCTCGGTACCGGTCGCGATGCCCGCACTCGCGCAGCAGTCGCCACAGGCCGGGACGGAGTACGCCCCGACGATGCTGGTGCTGGACGCGTCGGGTTCGATGCTGGCGGCCGATCCCAGCGGCGGTACCAAGATGGACGCGGCCAAGAACGCCGTCCGCAGTTTCGTCACCGCGGCGCCGGACAACGCGAAAGTCGGCCTGTCCGCCTACGGCACCGGCACCGGTAACTCGGACGCGGAAAAGGCCGCGGGCTGCCAGGACGTGCAAATTCTGCACCCGGCCGAAACCATCGACAAGCCGGCTTTGACCGCGGCCACGGACCGGATCGTCCCCCGCGGCTTCACCCCGATCGGTGCCTCGCTGCGGGCCGCCGCCGCCGCGCTGCCGCAGGAAGGACCGCGCTCGATCGTGCTGGTCTCCGACGGTCTCGACACCTGCGCACCGCCGGATCCCTGTGATGTCGCCCGCCAGCTCAGCGCCCAGGGGAACGAGATCGTGATGCATGCCATCGGTTTCGGGGTCGACGATGCCTCGCGCGCACAGTTGACCTGTATCGCTCAGCGCACCGGCGGCACCTACACCGATGCCGCCGACGGCGCGATACTCGAGCAGGTACTGCCCCGGGTCAGCGCCGTCGCTTTGCGCAGCTACGCACCGGTCGGGCTGCCCCTGACCGGCGCGCCGGGCTGGCGAGAGGCTCCGGTGGCCGAGCCCGGGCAGTATCTGGACGTGGTCGGGCAGCAGAAACCGCAGTACTACGCAGTGGATGTACCCGACGGTGCGACCGCGTACTTCAGCGGTACGGTGTCGTTCCCCCGCGGCAACGGCGACGCGTCCACATCGAACAACCGGCTCGATCTGCGGGTCTACGGCGCCGAGGGCCAAGATTGCCACAGCTTGGAAAGCGAGCTGGCGACCCGTTCCATCGACGGGGTGGCGCTGACGATCAGCAGTGCCTGGCGAGGTGCCGCCGAAGCCGATTCCGGCAGTGCGAGCACGGATAATTGCCGGGGCGGCGGCCGCTACTATTTCGCGCTCGAATGGGCACATATCTCCGACGGCGCACCGGCCCGGTTGCCGATCGAGCTGAACATCGGCGTGGAACCGGCGGTCACCGACCCCGGTCCCGCGGCGGATACCCAGCCGGTGGAATTCAGCGCACCCATGACACCTGTCGTGCCGGTCGTCGGTGGTGGTTCGTTCAATGTCGCGGCGGATCTGCCGGGTACCGGCCGCTACACCGATACCGTGCAGCGGGGCGAGTTCGTCTTCTACCGGGTGCAGGTGGATTGGGGTCAGGGACTGGCCTACCGGGTGAGGTTCGGTGACAGCACCGAGGAAGGTAGCGAGTACACCTCGAATATCGCGACCACGCTCTACAACCCGTACCGTGCCGAACTCGACTCCGACACCAACTCCTACGCCGGCACCGAGAAAACCCTCCCGGGCAACGATCCGGCGCTCGCGACCGCCCCGGTCCGCTATCTCAACCGGGAAGAACGCGGCGAGGTTGCCGATCAGGCCGTCGCGGGCTGGCACTACATCGCGGTCAAACTGAGCCCGACGATCCACAGCACTCGCGCCGTCGCGCCGGTGCCGATCGAGCTGGAGGTTGCTGTCACCGGTGAGCCGGAACCCGGGCCGCAGTACGCGGACGGGAAGGCCGCGGGCGAGGCAACATTCGGCGATTCGAAGCAGGTGGCCCCCGGCGACGCGGTCGCCCGAGCGGGGGAAACCTCCGATAGTGGAGTGTCCCCGCTGGTGTGGGTTGCCCTCGCGGGCGCCGTGCTGGTGGCAGTGGCGGCGTTCGCCGGCGCGCTGCTTCTGGCCCGCCGCCGCAAACACTGAGCCGGCGTCTCCTCTGAGCAGGTGAAATCGCCCGGGGGAGACGGGCCGTCCCGTGACACGCCGACGATGCGGCACCGCGGCCGCTGCTGTTCGGTCGCGGACTGGCAGCACAGGAAACCGTCGGTCCGCACACCACCGGCGCGCACCGACGGGCCCACCATCAGGGCCCACGACACTCCGGCCGGCGCTGCCGACCGAATTCGGCCGGTAGCCGTCAGGAGCTGATCCGATGGCTCGCGCCATACACCGGGGCGCGTCCGTTGTCTCCCCTACTCAGCGGGCCTCGGCGGAGGTCGACACGACAGCCACGTACCCGGAGACGCCGACGCCGCCGCAACCTTCGCAGTGCGGCGGCGTCGTGCCTACGGTTTTACGCCGGACTACTTGTCCGGGAACTTGAACTTGGAGAGATCGAAGTTCTCCAGTCCGGGCGGCAGCTGATCGAGCCCCGGGGGCATATTCGACAGATCCGGCATACCACCGCCGCCCGCGGGCATACCGGGCATGCCCGGGAAACCGCCCCGCATCTTCGGCTGGGTCGGCCCGCGACCGCCCTTCTTGCCCTTTTTGCCCTTTTGTTTCTTGGTGCGCCGGTTACCGCCCGGCATGCCCATCTGCCGACCCATCGCGGTCATCATCTTGCGGGCCTCGAAGAACCTGTCGACCAGCTGGTTGACATCGGAGACCTGCACCCCGGACCCGTTGGCGATCCGCAGCCGCCGGGAGGCGTTGATGATCTTCGGGTTCTCCCGTTCCGCGGGGGTCATACCGCGGATGATGGCCTGGACACGATCGAGTTGTTTGTCGTCGACCTGGGCCAGGGCGTCCTTCATCTGGCCCGCGCCGGGCAGCATCCCGAGCAGGTTGCCGATGGGGCCCAGTTTCCGGATGGCCAGCATCTGATCGAGGAAATCCTCGAGGGTGAGTTCACCGCTACCGATCTTGCGCGCGGCCTCCTCGGCCTGCTGCGCGTCGTAGACCTGCTCGGCCTGCTCGATAAGGGTGAGCACATCGCCCATCCCGAGGATGCGGCCGGCCATCCGGTCAGGGTGGAAGACGTCGAAATCCTCGAGCTTCTCACCGGTGGAAGCGAACATGATCGGCTCGCCGGTGACGTTGCGCACGCTCAGCGCCGCGCCACCGCGGGCGTCACCGTCGAGCTTGGTGAGCACCACACCGGTGAAGCCGACCCCGTCGCGGAAAGCTTCGGCGGTGGAGACGGCGTCCTGACCGATCATGGCGTCGAGGACGAACAGGGTTTCGTCGGGTTGCACCGCGTCGCGGATACCGGCGGCCTGCGCCATCAACTCGGCGTCGATACCGAGACGGCCGGCGGTGTCGACGATCACCACGTCGTACTGTTTGGCGCGTGCCTCGGCGACACCGGATTCGGCGACCGCGATCGGATCGGCCGCGGTGACCCCGAGCGCGTTCTCACCGCCACCGATGGAGGTGCCGGGATGTGGTGCGAACACCGGGACACCGGCACGTTCGCCCACCACCTGCAACTGGGTGACGGCACCGGGACGCTGCAGGTCGCAGGCCACGAGCAGCGGCTGATGGCCCTGGTCGCGCAGCCACTTGGCGAGCTTGCCGGCCAGCGTGGTCTTACCGGCGCCCTGCAGGCCGGCGAGCATGATCACCGTCGGCGGCGTCTTCGCCAGCGTGAGGCGCCGGGTCTCGCCGCCGAGGATGGCGACGAGTTCCTCGTTGACGATCTTGACGACCTGCTGGGCCGGGTTCAGCGCCGCGGAAACCTCGGCACCCTTCGCGCGTTCCTTGATCCGGGCGATGAATCCGCGGACCACCGGCAACGCGACATCGGCCTCCAGCAGGGCCAGCCGGATCTCCCGGCAGGTGGCGTCGATATCGGCCGGCGACAGGCGTCCCTTACCGCGAAGGTCCTTCAGGGCACCGGTCAACCGGTCGGATAAAGATTCGAACACCTGGCGCGCTCCTGATCTCGAGTGACGTCACTGAGTCCCAGGGTAATGGGCGTCCCAGACTAGCGGGCGTCGCGGCGTGACTCCGCTCGCACCGTCGGTGCCCGCACTGTACTCGAGAATATGGCGCGGTGGGTTCAGCTCGCGGGGGTGGAGAAACCGCGCTGGTAGTCGTGTTGTTCCACGGCGACCAGGTAGGCCGCTTCCCGGCCGGTGAGACCGAGTCCGCGGGCCAGGGAATCCAGTTGCGACCAGTCGTCGTCCGGCGGGACGCCGGTGGTCGCGACGGCGGCGGCCACGGTCATCGCGGCCATCGCCTGGGGTTCGGTGAGGGTACGCCCGGGCAGCCAGGTCACCACCCAGTAGGCGTCGCCCACACATCGGGCGATATGAGGGGTCATATCGCTGGTCATGATCGACGAGGTCACCACTTGGATTGCCACCGACCTGCTCCCCTCATGAGCGCGACAGCTGACTCCCGAATCGTAGGGGCCGAATCCCGCACGACTCAGGACCTGTTGGCAAATGGAGAGCAATCGACGCGCAACGGTGACCTTCGACACAGGACAAGCCGGTCACGACCGTGCCCGCGCCTGTCCGGGTTCGCCCGGCCGGCGTTCAGGTTCCTTCCTGCTCCGCGGTTTTGCGCGGCGCCGGCTGCGGAAGCTCCGCCAGGATCGCGCTTTCGACGGCAGACCGCCGTTGCCCGCCGGCGTCCTCACCCAGTTCCACACAGAAGACATCGACCACGAACGAACCCATGGTCACCACCTTGGCCCAGCGCACATCGGCGCCTGCGCCCGACAGCACGGCGGACAACCGGCACAGCAGGCCGATTCGGTCCTCCGCCCGTAACTGCAGGAGGAACTGGCCTGCTACCCGGGTCGGTGTCCACTGCAACCACGGTTCGGCCCGGGCGTAGCGGGCCGCAGCGGGCGTATCGCGTTCCCGCGCGGTCAGAACGGCGCGCACGTCGAGGTCCCCGGCGATCGCCCGTTTGAGCTCCTGACGCAGTAGGCCGGCGTCCGGCGGGGACCCGAAGATCGGTGTCACGACGAAGGTGTTGATCGCCGACTCCCCCGCCCCGCCGACCGACGCCGACAGCACCCGCAGCGAATGCAGGGCCAGCACCCCGGCGGTATCGGCCAGCAAACCGGGAGTATCCGGGGCGATGACGGTGGCGAGGTAGGTGTATTTACCGTCGCCCTGGGACAATTCGACGTGCACGCCGCCGGCCGCGGCGCGGGCGAGCAACGCCTCCGGTATGGGTTCGGGCTCGGGGAGTTCCTCGCCCGCCATCACGGTGCGGCAGCGCCGGACCAGCTCGCCGATCAGTGTCGCTTTCCAGTCACCCCAGACACCCGGCCCGGTGGCCAGCGAATCCGCCTCCGCCAGCGCGTGCAACAGTTCCAGCCGCCGCGGATCGTGTTCGAGCGTGTCCGCCACGTACTGCACCGTGGCCGGGTCGTCGATATCGCGGTGGGTGGCGACGTCGGGTAGCAGCAGATGGTGACGCACCAGAGCGCTGAGGATCTGCACATCCGAGGGCCACAGTCCCATCCGGCGCCCGATCTGCGTGGCCAGCTCGGCGCCGACCACACAGTGATCTTCGGTGCGTCCCTTGCCGATATCGTGCAGCAGTGCGCCGAGCGCCAGCAGATCGGGGCGGGCCACCCGGGTACTCAATGCGCTCGCGTAGGCGACGGTCTCCACCGAATGCCGGTCCACCGTCCAGATGTGCAGAGCGTCGCGCGGCGGCAGATCGCGCACCGCGCCCCATTCCGGAAGCAGCCTGCCCCACAGGCCGGTACGGTCGAGCGCCTCCACCGCATCGATCACCCCGCGGCCGGAACCGAGCAGCACCAGCAGATCGTTGAGCGCGTCTTTCGGCCACGGCTCCCGTAGCTCCGGAGCATCCTCGGCCAGCCGGTTGAGGGTGGTCGCCGACATCGGCAGGCCGGTTTGCGCGGACGCCGCCGCCACCCGCAGGATCAGGCCCGGGTCGCGCTGCGGCCGGGCATCGCGGGCCAGTACCACCTCGCCCGCATGTTCGACGACACCCTCGTCGAGGGGTCGCCGCACCGGCATCCGCCGTAGCCGTGCCAGCCCCCGCCGCGGTAACGCGTTACCGGCGGTGCGCAATCCGACGTCGACCGAATAGCCGACCGTGCGGGCCGCGTCGCTGAGCGTACGAGCCAGATCGAACCGGTCACCGATACGCAGCGCCGCACCGATCTCGTCGGCATCCTGGGCCCGCAGCTGATCACGTGCCCGGCCCGCGACCCGATGCAGTTCGGTGCGGACGTCCAGGAGCCGCCGATGCGCCTGGGCCAGGCCGCCACCCGGCGTATCCGGCCCCAGGCCCGGCATGGCGTCGGTGAGCTGCGCGATGGCCAGCGCGTCCAGGAGCTGGATATCGCGCAACCCGCCGCGGCCGTTCTTCAGATCGGGTTCGGTGCGGTGGGCGATCTGCCCGCTGCGGTCCCAGCGGGCGTGGACCCCGGTGAGCAGTTCGTCGTAGCGGCCGCGGATTCCGCGGCGCCAATCCTTGCGGATACCGGCGATGATGCGGTCGCTGAGTTCGGGGTTGCCCACGATATGGCGGGCGTCCAGCATGCCGAGGGCGGCAACCAGGTCATCGGCGGCGACCTTCAACGCCTGCGGCACCGTGCGCACACTGTGGTCGAGTTTGATGTGGGCGTCCCAGAGCGGATACCACAGCCGGTCGGCGATTTCGGCGACCCGTTTCGGGTCCATATCCTCGTGCAGCAGCACCAGATCGAGATCGGAGTAGGGCAGCATCTCGCGCCGGCCGAGCCCGCCCACGGCCATGATCGCCAGGCCGCTGTCCGCGGTTATGCCGACCTCGGTGCCCTTGCTCGTGAGCCACAGCTCGTACAGGTCGACCAGCGCCGACCGCAATGATTCGGCGTCCAGGCGCGGATGCCGGGGTTGCCCGCCGCCGAGCAACTGGTCGCGGGCGCGGACCAGATCGGCGGCGCCGTTCGACAGTTCCGCGGCTTTCCCCGGCTCCCCGCCGGCCACCCGCTCGTGCTCCCGTTTCTGCCGATCCTCACCCAACCGAACCACCACCCGTCACACAGGCGACCCCGCCCCGACCGGAAACGGTGGGAGCGGGGCCGCTGTCGTTGTTTACACACTCTCCTGGCGCGCGCTGCGTTCTCGTGTAGCCGAACGCGTCCGCGGGCTCTCGACGCGGCAGGCGCTATAGCGCGTCGGTGCCGCGTTCGCCGGTGCGCACCCGGACGATCGTCTCGACCGGGCTGACCCAGACCTTGCCGTCGCCGATCTTGCCGGTGCGCGCGGCATCGACGATGAGGTCCACGACCCGGTCCACCGAGGCGTCGTCCACCACGACCTCGACCCGCACCTTCGGGACGAAGTCCACCGAGTACTCGGCGCCGCGGTAGACCTCGGTATGGCCTTTCTGCCGGCCGTAGCCCTGGACCTCGCTCACGGTCATACCGAATACGCCCGCCTGTTCCAGACCGGTTTTGACGTCTTCGAGCGTGAACGGTTTGACGATTGCGGTGATCAGTTTCATGGGGTTCATGCCTCCTTGCCGGCCGAACGAGCGGTTCCACCCAGTGCAGCGAAATCGTATGCGGTCTCCGCGTGTTCGGAGTCGTCCAGACCGTTGGACTCCGCTTCGGCGTCGGCACGCAGACCGATCGTGAACTTGATCGCGTACGCGATCACCAAGGCGATCACGAAGGAGTACGCGAGCACGGCAACCGCGCCGAGCGTCTGCCGGCCCAGCAGCTCGAGATCACCGCCGTAGAACAGGCCCTCGGCACCCGCGGGCGCCTCGGGAGCGGCGAACAAGCCGATCAGCACCGTGCCGAGGATACCGCCGACCATGTGGATACCCACGACATCGAGCGAATCGTCGTAACCGAACTTGAACTTCAGGCTCACCGCCAGCGCGCAGACCGCGCCGGCGATCACGCCGATGGCCAGCGCACCCAGCACGTTGACCGAAGTACAGGACGGGGTGATGGCGACCAGACCGGCGACGATACCGGAGGCGGCACCCAGCGAGGTGGGTTTACCGTCGCGGATCTTCTCGACCACGAGCCAGCCGATCATCGCGGCGGCGGTGGCGACCAGGGTGGTGATGAAGGCGGCACCCGCGACACCGTCGGCGGCCACCGCGGAACCGGCGTTGAACCCGAACCAGCCGAACCACAGCAGCGCGGCACCCAGCATCACGAACGGCAGGTTGTGCGGCCGGAAGGGAGTCTTGGGCCAGCCGGCACGTTTACCGACCACGATCGCCAAGGCGAGCGCCGCGGCACCGGAGTTGATGTGTACGGCGGTACCACCGGCGAAGTCGATGGCCTCGACCTTCTCCATGATCCAGCCGCCACCCCAGACCCAGTGCGCGACCGGGAAGTACACCAGGGTGACCCAGATGGCGCTGAACGCCAGCCACGCGCCGAACTTCAGCCGGTCGGCGACCGCACCGGAGATCAGTGCCACGGTGATGATGGCGAACATCGCCTGGAAGGCGACGAATACGGTCGCCGGGATGGTCCCGAACAGCGGGACACCCGCCGATTCGTCACCGAATCCGGCGATCAGCGTCTTCAATCCGAAGAACTGACCCGGATCGCCGAGTAGTCCGCCCTTGTCGGTCCCGAACGCGACCGAGAAGCCGAACAGCACCCAGAGCACTGTGACGACGGCCATCGCGCTGATGCTCATCATGATCATGTTGAGCACGTTCTTGCCCCGGACCATCCCGCCGTAGAAGAACGCCAGGCCGGGTGTCATGAGCAGTACGAGCGCGGCGCTCGTCAATATCCATGCGGTATCGCCGGCATTGGGCGCCCCGATCACGGTTTCCACCAGTTACCTCCCTCATCTTCCGGCCCGCCGCCTGCGCGACTTCGGGCCCGCTAATGAAGGGTCCTCATTCGGTGTTTCATCCGTGACGCTCCGGTGTTTCACCTACGTGAATGGATCACGCCGTCATGTTTCGAGTGTGTTGCCGCCGCCGTACCCGCTGCTCACCGCGGGTTGTGAGATCGCCCCGCTCAGCGGCCACCGGCGGCGGCCCGGCCATCTGTCAGGTCTGCTGGACGCCGCCGGGCGGCCGCAGGTCAACCGAGCAGCGCGTCCACGAACGCCGCGGGTTCGAACGGAGCCAGATCGTCGGCGCCCTCGCCGAGACCGACGAGTTTCACCGGTACCCCGAGTTCGTGCTGGATCTGGAAGACGATCCCGCCCTTCGCGGTGCCGTCCAGTTTCGTCAGCACGACCCCGCTGATATCGACCACCTCGGCGAAGATCCGGGCCTGCGTGAGACCGTTCTGTCCGACGGTGGCATCCAGCACCAGCAGTACCTCGTCCACCGACGCCTTCTTCTCCACCACTCGTTTCACCTTGCCGAGCTCGTCCATCAGCCCGGTCTTGGTGTGCAGGCGCCCGGCGGTATCGATGAGTACCGCGTCCACACCGGAGTCGATACCGGTGGCCACCGCGTCGAAGGCGACCGCGGCGGGATCGGCGCCCTCCTTACCGCGGACCGTATCCGCGCCGACCCGCTCGCCCCAGGTCTGCAATTGGTCGGCCGCGGCCGCGCGGAAGGTATCGGCCGCACCCAGTAGCACCCGGCGGCCGTCGGCGACGAGAACACGGGCGAGTTTGCCGGTGGTGGTGGTCTTACCGGTGCCGTTCACCCCGACCACGAGCAGGATCGACGGGTGATCGGGGTGCGGTAGGGCACGTACGGAACGGTCGAGTTCGGGCCGCAGCGATTCGACGAGTACATCGCGCAGCACCGCCCGTGCCTCGTCGGCGGTGCGCACACTGCGCGCGGCCATCTCCTCCCGCAGCCGTTCCACGATGACGGTGGTGACGGCAGTGCCGATATCGGCCAGGACCAGCGTGTCCTCGACCTCTTCCCACGATTCCTCGTCGAGGTCGCCACCACCGAGCAGACCCAGCAGGCTCTTGCCGACCGCATTCTGGGACCGCGACAACCGGCCGCGCAGCCGGGTCAACCGGCCGGAGGTGGGTTCGATCTCCTCCACTTCGGGGACGAGATGGGCGCCGGCCGCGGTATCGGGTGCCACTACCGGAGCTTCACCGGTGGTGGTTTCCGCTGAGGGTGGGGTGGCCGGCGGCGCGGTCTCGGTACCCGGGGCGGCGGCGCTCGCCGCGGCAGTCGCACCACCGGCCGCCGGCGTGGCGGTCTCGGGCTCGGCAGGCGCAGGTTTCTCCGGCGCGGTCGTCTCTGCCGCGGGCGTGGACGTTTCTGCCGCCTGCGGCGCGGAGGTATCTGTCGCGGGCGGCGCGGATGTTTCGTCCGTCGGCGGTGCGGACGGCTCGGCCACCGACGGCGTGGAGGTCGCCGAGTCCGCAGGCGCGGTCTCGGGCGCCGCGGTTTCGCCGGGGGCGGTGGTCTCGGCAGCGGCACCCCCGGATTTTCCGGTCTCCGGTGCCACAGTCGTCCCGCCGTCGGGCGGCGGGGCGGTCTCGGATTCCGGCGGTGCGGTGGGAGCGGAGGTCATGGCGGCTCCACCGCCCGGCGCTTCCGGCTCGGTGGTGGTCGCGGTGTCCACGGCGTCCGGCAGGGGTACATCGGTGATACCGCGGCGAGGGGCATCCCGTGGGATCGCCGCGTCGTCACCGATATGCGGCTGCCCCTCGGTATCCGTCCGCTCAGCGGGACTCGGGCGCGCGGGTGCCGCGGTGGCTCCCTGACCACCCTGACTGAAACTGAAACCACCGGCGGCCCGGTATCCACCGGAGCGGTCGGCCAGCTCCCCTTTCTCCGCCGGCGGGGTCAGCGAGACCCGGCCGCGTTTGTACCGGACGAAGCCGGCCACGAGCGCGACCAGCAGTACGGCGGCGATCGCTGCGATCAGAATCCAGGCTTGCGCACTCACACCGCCCATCCTTGCAGAGCCGGTACGGACCCCTGCCGACCCCGCCCGGACCGCGCGGCGGCCGGATCCGCGCCCGCCCGGCCACACGCTGCACATTCCCAGCTCAGCCCGGCGAACACGACCGGTGAGATTTCTTGTCCTGCGGAAGTTCTCGCGGCAGGCCAATAGGATCGGCGATGTGACCGATCGAAACGTGCTTGGGGGTCCGCTACAAGAGTGCGGCACCGATCCTATGACCGGGTTCTACCGGGACGGCTGCTGCAGCACCGGCCCGGAGGATCTGGGCAGCCACACCGTGTGCACGGTCGTCACAGCCGAGTTCCTGGAGCACCAGGCATCCATCGGCAACGATCTGAGCACACCGCGTCCGGAGAACAATTTTCCCGGCCTGCAGCCGGGCGACCGATGGTGTGTGGTGGCGGTGCGCTGGTTGCACGCGCACGAGGACGGTGTCGCCGCGCCGGTGGTGCTGGCGGCGACCCATGAGAATGCCCTGGAAGTGATATCGATGGAGATCCTGCGAAAATACGCGGTCGACGTACCGGACGACGTCAGCGACCTGCTCTGAGCAGCGACCGGAAGCGAGCGCGCCTTGCTGCACCCTCGGCCGATGCGACCACCACGTTCCAAGAGAGTCGGCAACGGGCGTCGTCCGCGCCGTTCCCCGGTCTGGCGCCGCCCTGCCGGTCGCGGCGCCAGGCGATATCAGGTCGGTGCCGCAGCGGGCGCGGGGGCGACATTCTGCCCGCGCAGGCGCTGCGAGATCACCTGGGTGATCCCGTCGCCGCGCATGCTGACGCCGTAGAGCGCGTCGGCGATCTCCATGGTCGGCTTCTGGTGGGTGATGACGATCAACTGGCTCTTCTCGCGCAGCTGCTCGAACAGTCCGATGAGGCGCCGCAGGTTGGTGTCGTCGAGCGCGGCCTCCACCTCGTCCATCACATAGAACGGTGAGGGTCGCGCGCGGAAGATGGCGACCAGCAGCGCCACCGCGGTCAGCGATTTCTCGCCGCCGGACAGCAGCGACAACCGTTTGACCTTCTTACCGGGCGGCCGCGCCTCCACCTCGATACCGGTGGTCAGCATATCGCCGGGGTCGGTGAGCAGCAGCCGGCCCTCGCCGCCCGGGAAGAGTGCCGAGAAGACCTGGACGAATTCCCGTTCCACATCGGCGTAGGCGTCGGTGAAGACCTGCAGAATGCGGTCGTCCACCTCGGCCACCACGTCCAGCAGGTCCTGGCGGGCTTTCTTGACGTCCTCGAGCTGGGTCGCCAGGAAGTTGTAGCGTTCTTCCAGGGCCGCGAACTCCTCGAGTGCCAGGGGGTTCACTTTGCCGAGCGTCGCCAGGTCTTTTTCGGCCCGTTTGGCGCGACGCTCCTGCGAGGCTCTGTCGAACGGCATGGGTGCCGGTGCGGTGACCTGTTCCCCACGCTCCTTGGCCTGCTCGTATTCCCGCATCTCCAGCTCGCTGGGCGGTAGCGCGACATCGGGCCCGTATTCGGCGATCAGATCGTCGAGCGCGATACCGAACTGCTCGCCGATATTCGTTTCGAGCTGTTCGATCCGCAACGCGGCCTGCGCCTTGGCGACCTCGTCGCGGTGCACGGCGTCGGTGAGCTGCCCGAGCTGAGTGCTCAACGCCCGCACCCGCTCCTTTATCCGATCGACGGCGGTCGCGCATTCGGTGCGCCGGCGCACCAGATCGTCGCGCCGGTCGGCCGCGGCCGCCACCACCCGCTCCAATTCGGCGGACAGTTCCGCACCGGATTCGGCGACCGCGGCCGCCACCTGGGCGGCGCGGCGCCGGGCGGCCTGGGCTCGTTCGGCCCGGGCCCGGGCGTCGCGTTCGGCCCGGGCGGCGCGGCGCAGTGACTCCGCCTTACCGCGCACCGATTCGGCGCGTTCCTCGGCCGTCCGCACGGCCAGCCGCGCCTCCACCTCCATGGCCCGGGCCTCCGCCAATGCCGCCGCGGCTTCTTCGCGGGCCAGTGCGGCTGCCTCGGTACCGGCGGCCCCGGCCGCATCACCGTCGGCGTCGGCCTGTTCCAGTTCGGCGCGGCGGAGCCGGTCCTCCAGGTCGGCCAGTGTGGTGACGGCCTCTTCCCGCGAGGTCTCGGCGGCGGCCCGCTGCTCGATGAGGCGTTCGGATTCGGTATTCGCCGCCCGCGCGGCCGCGCCGAGCCGGCCCAGCCGTTCATAGATGTTGTTGAGCGCCTGATCCGATTCGTGCAGCGCGAGCAGCGCCTGGTCCACCGCGTCTTTGCGGTCGGCCTGTTCCTCCAGCGCCCCGGACAGGCTCGCTTCCAGTTCCTCGGCATGCCGCTGCGCGGCCCGCAGTTCGGCCTCGGCGGTATCGATTTCGGCCTGGATCTCGAGACGGCTCGGTGCACGATCGGATCCGCCCACCAGCCAGCCGGTCCCCGCGAGATCGCCGTCCCGGGTCACGACCCGCAACTCCGGACGGGCAGCGAGTACCTCCGCGGCACGGTCCAGATCGTCGACGACCACCACCCGGCTGGTCAGCGCGACCACCGCCGCGCGCAGCGAATCGGGGTAGTTCACCACGTCGAGCAGCCGGCGCGCCGCACCGGGCAGCTCGGAATCGTCGTCGGTACCGGTCTCCGCGGCGGCACCCTCGTAGACCAGCGCGGCCCGGCCGGCATCGGCCTTCCCGAGCGCTCGGACGGCGCCGACCGCCGTCTCACCGGTATCGGCGACCATCGCCTCCGCCACCGGGCCCAGGACCGCCGCGACCGCGGCCTCGTAGCCGGCGTGTACCCCGAGTAGTTCGGACAGCGGGCCCAGCAACCCGGCCGGCTGGTTCTCGGTGAGCCAGGCCGCACCGTCGCGGCTGGCCAGGTTCATACCGAGCGCTTCGATCCGCGCGGTCAGCGAGGCGACCCGCCGCCCGGCGTCGCGGTCCTCGGCGCGCAGTTCGGTGACCCGGTGATCGGCGAGTTCCAGCGCCTCGACAGCGTGTTCGTGCTGGGCGTCGAGCCCCGCTTCCCCGGCGTCCAGTTCGGCCAGTTCGTCCTGGACACCGTCGTATTCGCGCTGTGCTTCCTCACCCCGGGTCCGCGCCTGGCCGAGGGCGGTCGTCAAGCGGACGATTTCGGCGTCGACGGATTGCGCTCTGGTGCGCAGGTTCTCGACCTGTCCCGACAACCGGACCAGCCCTTCGCGGCGGTCGGCGATGGCCCGGACGGCAGCCAGATGCGCCTGTTCGGCCGCTTTGGCCTCGTATTCCCGTTCGGCGAGCCCGTCCCGCGCCGCTTCGAGGGTCTCCGTGGCCATTTCGACGGCTTCGCGGAGTTCGGCCTCCTCGGCCTCCACCCGGTCGGCCTCGGCTTCGAGCTGGTCGGGGTCGCGGCCGGTATTCGCCGCGGGCGCGGTATCGAGATGACGGGCGCGGTCGTTCGCGATTCGGGTGGTGGCGTTGACCCGTTCGGCCAGTGCGGACAGCTGGAACCACAGCTGCCCCGCCGCTTCGGCACTGGGGGTGAGCCGGGAGAGTTCGAATTCCTGCTGGGCCAGGGCGGCATTCGCCGCGTCGAGTTCGCTCTGCACGGTGATCTGCTGTTCCCGCGCGTAGGCCTCTTTGCTCTGCTGGCTTTCCAGTTCGGCTCGCCGGGTGACCAGATCGTCGGCGGCCAGCCGCAACCGGGCGTCGCGTAGATCGGCCTGCACGGTCTGCGCCCGGCGCGCCACCTCGGCCTGGCGGCCCAGGGGTTTGAGCTGTCGGCGCAGTTCGGTGGTGAGGTCGGTGAGGCGGGCGAGGTTGGCCTGCATGGCGTCCAGTTTGCGGACGGCCTTTTCTTTGCGTTTGCGGTGTTTGAGGACGCCCGCTGCTTCCTCGATGAAAGCGCGCCGGTCCTCGGGGCGCGATTCCAGGATCGCCGAGAGCTGCCCCTGTCCGACGATCACATGCATTTCCCGGCCGATACCGGAATCGCTGAGCAGTTCCTGGACATCCATCAGCCGGCAGGAGTTGCCGTTGATCTCGTATTCGCCCGCACCGTCGCGGAACATCCGGCGGGTGATGGAGACCTCGGCATAATCGATCGGCAGCGCGCCGTCGGAATTGTCGATGGTGAGCGTCACCTCGGCCCGCCCGAGCGCGGCCCGGCCGGAGGTACCGGCGAAGATGACGTCCTGCATCTTGCCGCCGCGTAGTGCTTTGGCGCCCTGTTCGCCCATCACCCAGGTGAGCGCGTCGACGACATTGGACTTACCGGATCCGTTCGGACCCACCACGCAGGTGATACCGGGCTCGAACCGCAGGGTCGTCGCGGACGCGAAGGATTTGAATCCCTTCAACGTCAAGCTCTTCAGATGCAACGCCGACGACCCTTTCCGCCTCCACGTACTGTCCGCCTCGCTCAGGCCGATCAGCCATGCTATAGGGCCGCGGCGAGATAACCCCATCCGGCGCACCGGAGGTGGCCGATCGAGGGCGGGTGGTGGCGGCGCGGTTGCCGAGGGCAGTCCGTACCGTAGCCCGGTGGTTCCGCCGACCGGATGCCACCGAGGCTACCGGGCGTTATACCTTTCGGCGATGGCAGCGGCCGGCCTCGATTCCGGTTGCCGCCCGCAATGCCAGCACGGCACCCCACGGGCCGATGACCCATATGGGCCAGAAGTAGGTGAATGCTCCGACGCCCAGCGAGATCGCCGCCCAGATCACCAGCACCAGCACGCTGACGCCCAGCCAGGCGCTGCCCTCGATCCGCTGCCAGATCGGGAACCGCGAGCGCGATCCCGGGACGGTCGAGTTCGGACCGGGACCCGGCTTCGGTTCGGGCAGATCGGCGAGCACACTCTGCAGCTCCTCGCGGGTCGCGATCCGGTACACCTGCGCGACCCGCTCGTCGTATTCGGCGAGGTCGAGCCTGCCGTCGCCCAGATGCCGGCCCAACTCCCGCACGATCCGATCGCGTTCGGCATCCGAGGCGCGGATACCCGTCGAGATCTCCATATCGCTCCCCTTACACATCGGGCCACACTCCACTGTGGAATATAACCAGAGTGCTACTCCCACTGTGGAATGTCAAGGGGTTCGAGAAATACCGCCTCGCGGAGCCGGCCGAATGTGTCCTATCGCTCCACGAAACCCTGCAGCCCGCCCCGAGCCGGCTCCCAGTTCTCGACCACCAGATCCACCCGGCCGGGCGCCGCCGGAGAACGCAGCAGCGCCAGCAGTTCGGCCGCCGCGCGCCGCGGCCCCTCGGCCACCACATGCACCCGCCCGTCGGCCGCGTTGGTGGCATGCCCGGTGAGCCCGAGTTCCAATGCCCGGGACCGGGTCCACCAGCGGAATCCCACGCCCTGCACGTATCCGTGCACCCAGGCGCTCAGCCGCACCGGATCGGATTCCGATCGCGCCGCCGTTTCGCCGATCATGATCAGTCGGCGGTATCGATCTCGAAGGACAGCGTCACCTTGCTACCCGCCTTCAATGTCCGGCCCACCGTGCACACCTTGTCGATCGCCCGCTGCACCGTCACCAGAAGCCGCTCGCGGGCGGCTTCGTCGAGTTCGCTGAGATCGAGTTCGAATACCTCGTCCAGCTGTGGATACACCTCGTTCTCCCGGTCCGCGGCGCCGGAAACCCGGATGGTCGCGTCGTAGTCGTCGCCGAGCCGGCGCGAGAGCGGGAAATCCGAGCTCATCCCCGAGCATGCGGCCAGCGCGATCTTCAGGAGTTCACCGGGTGTGAAAACACCGGGAACACCTTCGGACCCGATCAGAACCTCCGCGCCGCGTGAACTACGCCCGGTATAGCGCCGGGTCCCCGTACGCTCCACCCACAGCGTGGTGGGGCCCGAGGGTGCGCCGGCCGGCGCCGCGGCGGCGGCCGCAGTGGTGGTGTCATCAGCCATGGTTTCGATCCTGCCATCCACCGCCCGGGCTCGGCGCACCCGTCCGCGACAGGTGCGGGTCAGCCCCGGCGCGACCGCGGCGCGGCCACCCGGACCGGCCGCTGAGAACGGTTCTCCAGCGTTGCGGCGAGAACCCGCAGCAGCAGCAGACCGACCAGGAATCCCGCGATCAACATCGGGGTCACCAGGGACATGACAGTCCTTCCATTCCGCATCACGCAACCGCTATCGGTCACGTACCCACCGGTGACGCCGGTATCTCCGGCCGCGCTCACCGGCGGTGCGCAGGAAAAACTACCCCCGCGGACAGCTCGGAAACCCCTTGCTTGCGCAATCTTTACGCCCGCAGACCACTCCCGGGGCCCGGCCGATACACATCGCCCGAGTCACCGATGCGGATGGCATCGCGACGGATCGACCAGCTCCGCACAGGGAAGATTCCCGTACCGGCGGATCACGTCCTGACCGCCCTCCCACAGCAGGAAGCGCACGAAGCTCGCACCGATCGACCCGGGGGCGAAATCACCGTACGAGTACGCGTACTCCACGCCCCAGAACGGGTAGCTCTGCGCACCGGCCGCCTCTCGCGTCGCGGGTCGGCCACCGATCGACACCCGCACCACGCCTGGAGTGTCCGAGGCGTCCGCAGCCTCGCTGTATCCGACGGCACCCGGTATCTCGGTGATCTCGTCGAGGACATCCGCGGTGGTCAAGGTCTGGCAGCGCCCGGGTTCCCCGCCGCGCGCGAGCTCGTTGCAGGTGATACCGGGTTCCGGTGGCTGTGCGGCTTCCAGCAGCCGGGTCTCGAAATTCCAGCGGGTACCGGATCCGGCGTAACGGTTGACGACCCGCACGGGCAGATCGGCGCCGCCGACGGCCCGCCAGTTCGTGACCTCGCCGAGGAACAACTCCCTGATCTGCTCGACGGTGAGGTCGGTCACCCCCGTTTCCGGGTGCACGACGACGGTGAACAGCGACAGCGCCAGCGGCCGCTGCACCAGTCCGGGGAAGTCTGTGCCCTTCGGCGCGTCACCGATCGCGAGCAGCGTGCCGTCGGCACCACGTACGTCGTCGACCCGTGCCATACCGCGTTCACTGCCCTCGAACTCGTAGTCGATCTCCGCACCCGGGCACGTACGTTCGTAGAGTTCGCCCGCCTCCTCGACCACCCGGGCGAACGCGGTCGACCCGACCACGGTGAGCCGTCCCGTCGCGCAGCCGCTCGGCGCGGCCTCGGACTCGACGATATCGAGCACCGCCATCGCCGCGATAACGGTGACCAGGAAGCCGATCAGCACCAGCATGAGCAGCGATGCCCCGGAGCGACCCTGGGTCTTGGTGATCCCGCCGCCGGTGACCACGCCCTGCATCGTGGGCTCGGGATACTCCCCCGTGCCGGCTGTGCGTTCCAGAGTCGCCAGGATCTTGTAGTGGTCCGAGCGGTTCAGCGGAACCTTCGGTAAATCGATGACACCGATATCCTGACCCGGAAGTTCACGATGGCCGAAACCGGAATCCGGCTCGAAGCAGACGGCCAGCCCCGGATTGCTCAGTTCGGTGACCGCCATCCCGATCACCCGCCGCTGCGGGAAATGCAGATGCAGCCCGGCCTGGCCGTTCTGCCCGGTCACGTAGTCGGTGGCATCGATGGTGGTGGCGCCGTGGTTCTCGATCCGGATCAGTACCACCGACAGATCTTGCAGGTTACGTTCGGGCCCCTCGGCGGTCTGCCGTAACTGCCGCAGCGCCCCGGCATGCCCGGATTCCGCTTCACCGGTGACCGGCGTATCCATCTGCACCCGCCAGCCGAGCCGTTTACGGCCGACGAAAACGAACTCCCAGACGAAGGCCCCCACCGGAATCGCGATACCGGCGAGCGGGAGCACAAAACCGAACAGAAGTTCACCCACCCCGAATCCCTCCCTCGGCACCATCTTCGGCCAACCGTACGGCGAAACGCGCTAGGCCAGGTGAGTGTTCGCACACCATTCACCACAACGTCATCGGCCGCCGGGCAGATGTGCTCGTGGGCTCGGCGGGGGTTAGGCCGGAGGCCCCGGGCGGGGGGGGCGGGGGGGGGGGCGCCCCCCGCCCCCCCCCCCGCGTGCGGGTCTGCCGGGCGGATGCGAGCGCTTTCTCTTTCGGCGTACCGGCGGACTCCACGGCACCGGAACGTGGGTGCACCTCGGCGCAGATCTGCTGGGTGCCACAGCGGCTACTCGCGTTCAGCCGACGCGCTCCCGCCGACCCAAGGCGTGGGATGTGCGGGCGCGCGATCTGGCACTCCGTCCGACAGGGGATCCGGAATATGCAGGGCCCGGGCGGAGACCGTGGCTCAGCCGAGGCTTGCGGTCCCGTTCATTCGGCGACGATGATTTCGCCGTCACCGCCGCCGGAAATGAACCCCAGCAGCCGCCGGGCTTCCGCCTCGACGAGCTCCCGCTGGTCCGCGGCGAACCCGTGCCAGGGCTCGATGCGCAGTATCGAATCCTGCACCGACCATCTGCCGTGCACGAAACCGTCCACCAGGTACACCGGAACCCCGGCCGAGGCCTCGCGGGCCGTCCGCCGCCGGTCCTCTTCGGCGATGATCCGGCGCCGGTCCCGGTACCCGAGCAGCGAATTGTCGAACGCGGGGAGAAAACGCACCGGCACAGGCAGTTCCGGATCGGCCAGCGGAGCATCGGGCAGATCGAACAACTCGTCTCCCTCCGCACTACGCAGCACCCGGAGCCGCGGACGCAAGGTGCTCACGACCTCGCGGAGCCGGGTGAGACCCGACCAGGCCTGTATATCGGCGACACTCGCGGGACCGAACGCGGCGAGATAGCGCAGAATCAGCGTGGACGGATCGGGCGGATCCAGCGGTGCACCGATCCAGTCCTCGGCCGGGCCGACCGTGACGTACCGGTTGCGCCACCGCCCCCATTCCCCGGTCTCGGCGCCGTGCGCCATGGGCACCAGCACCTCCACTGCTTCGGCCAGGCGGCGCGTATGACGTTGCGGAAACCGTTCGGCCAGAATCCTTCCGAGGTCACCGCGGGACATCCGCCGACCGGCCAGCACTTCCCGGCCGGCGGCGGCCAACTCGGACAACTCGATACCGTCGATCTCCTCGCGGTAGTAGGCGGTATTGAGCGCCCCCTCGACATACGCCTGAACCGTGGGGCGCAACCAGCGAAAATCCTCCGCCGTGCTCAGATGTACAGTGCGCCGGATCGTGGTGGAGCGGACGAGTTTCCGGTCGTGCATCAGCGCGGCCAGGTCCTGATGATCGAACTGTCGCGACCGCGACCATATTCCGATATAGGGCCAATTCGGTTCCTGCCCTTGCACCGCGACCAGATGCCGGATCAGCTCGTAGGCAGGAAGATCGGTACGGTTCGCCAGATGCTGGCGTACCAGCAGAGTCCGGTTCAAGGTGCGCAGCGACAGTTCCCGCATACCGGGCATTATCGGAGCCGGCACCGACAGGTCAGGCACCGCGAGACCGCGTCCACTCCAGTAGCTCGTCCACGGACCGGGCGTTGATGATCCGGTCGGGTGCGACCTCGCAGGCCACCGCGCGGGCACAGCCATAACCCTGCCAGTCCAGCTGGCCCGGCGCGTGGGCATCGGTGTCCAGCGCGAATTCGCAGCCCATCTCGAGCGCGAGCCGGATCAGCCGCTCCGGCGGGTCCTGCCGTTCGGGGCGGCTGTTGATCTCGACCGCCGTTCCGTAGCGGCGGCAGGCCTCGAACACGATCTCGGCGTCGAAATCCGATTCGGGCCGCGTCCCCCGCCCGCCCTCGACCAGCCGTCCGGTGCAATGGCCGAGTACGTCCACATGCGGATTCGCCACCGCGTACACCATGCGCCGGGTCATGGTGTCGCGGTCGTCGCGCAGCCGCGAATGCACGCTGGCGACGACGATATCGAGCTCGGCGAGCAGATCGGCGTCCTGGTCCAGGCTGCCGTCGTCGAGGATGTCGACCTCGATCCCGGTGAGCACCCGGAACGGCGCCAGTTCGGCGTTCACTTCGGCGACCACATCGAGTTGCCGCCGCAGCCGTTGCGCGGAAAGACCGTTCGCCACGGTGAGCCGCGGTGAATGATCGGTCAGCGCGCAGTACTCGTGTCCGAGCGCGGCCGCACAACCCATCATCTCCGCGATCGGGCTCCCACCGTCGGACCAGTCCGAATGGGTGTGCAGATCACCCCGCAACCGCGCGCGCAGCTCGGCCCCCGTGGCCCCGATCGGCCGCGCCGCGGCCCGCAACTCGGCGAGGTAGCGCGGAACGGCGCCCTGGCAGGCCTCCTCGATCACCGCCGCGGTCTTGGGGCCGATCCCGGGCAGTTCCTGCCAGTTCCCGGCCGCCCGGCGCCGCCGGACCTCCTCGTCGTCGAGACCGGCGACGATATCGGCCGCCCGCCGATACGCCTTGACCCGATAGGTTTTCTCGCGACCCCGTTCGAGCCAGAACCCGATTTCGCGCAGCGCTCCCACCGGCTCCGGCGCGGGCCGTCCGGTGGTTTCCGGTGCGTCGTCGGACACCGGTCAGCGGGCCCTTCCGTACTTGACGAAGGCGACACCGTCGTCGAAGACCTGGCTGGTTATCACGCGGAACGCCAGCGGCTCGGGCAAACGCGGGCCGCTGCCGAACAGCGGCCGGCCGCGGCCCAGCACGATCGGGTGCAGTTTGAGGAAGATCTGATCGATCTCGGGCAACAGATCCTGAGCGAGCTCTCCGCCGCCGCACAACCAGATTCCGGGGCCCTGCTCGCGTTTGAGTTCGCGCACCCGGGCGAGCGGGTCGCCGGTGACGAGTTCCACGGCCGGGTCCGGCGGTGCGGTGAGCGTCGTGGACACCACGAATTGGCGCAGGTGCGCGTAGGGGCTGGTGGTGCCGGTGCGCACCCCGAAATCGAAGGTTTTGCGGCCCATGATCACGGTGTCGAAGTTGGCATTGCGTGCGTCGATGCCGAGTGCGCGGCGTACCTCGGACGGCACGGTCTCCGGATACTGCGCGGTAATGGTGGGGCCGTGGTCGCCGCCGACCGGGAAGAAATCGACGGCGCCGTCCTCGGTGGCGATGAAACCGTCCATCGTGGCGGCGACGAAGTAGGTGAGCTTGCGCATAACGTCCTTCCCAGGCCGACCGGGTCGACGATCTTGCCGACAAAACCGTAACCCGCCGCCGGGCGCCGCCGCGAGAGATCTACGACGCGGTTTTGCGGCGTCGCGCCGGTGGCTGGCACCGTGGGCACGAGAAGGAAGAGCGATTCATGAACTTCTCCCGGACGATCACCGCACCGCAGCGCGGGCAGGGCCGGTCACCGCGCCCGTACACCGCCAGAGCTCGCTCGAAATAGCCGGATTCGCCGTTGACGTTCACATACAGCGCATCGAACGACGTACCGCCCGCGGCCAGCGCGTCGTTCATCACCGCCGCGGCCTCGGCGAGCAGCCGCCGCAACACCGGACGAGTGAGTCCGGCCGCCGTCCGGCCGCCGTGGACCTGCGCCCGCCAGAGCGCCTCGTCGGCGTAGATATTGCCGATCCCGGAGACCACGGTCTGATCCAGCAGCAACCGTTTGATCTCGGACTGCTTGGTGCGCAGCACGGCGACCACACGCTCCGCATCGAAACGAGGATCGAGCGGATCGCGAGCGATATGGGCCAGCAGATCGGGCAGCAGATCGCCGTCCACCGCCACCAGCGGTGCCAGCACCCAGCCGCCGAAGGTGCGCTGATCGACGAACCGCAGTTCCCGGCCGTCGTCGAGAGTCGCCCGGATATGCGCGTGTTTCTCGACCGGTGCAGCAGCCGGCTGCACCAGCATCTGCCCACTCATGCCCAGATGTACGACCAGCGCGGCGTCCGCGGGGTCACCGGCCGGCTCGTCGAAGGTGAGCCACAGGTATTTGCCGCGGCGCCGGGCAGCGGCCACTGTCAGGCCGGTGAGCCGGGCCGCCATATCCGCGGCACCGGGCACATGACGGCGCACCGAACGTGGATGCGTGACGGTGACCGATTCCACGGTCCGACCGGACAGATGTTCGGCCAGACCGCGGCGAACGACCTCGACCTCGGGGAGCTCGGGCACTTCAGGATTCGCCGGTCAACGCGCGGTAGGCCGCGCCCGCCGCCTTCTGCTCGGCTTCCTTCTTCGACCGTCCGACGCCCTGTCCATAGGCATCCCCGGCGATCACAGTGGTCGCGGTGAATTCCTTGTCGTGGTCGGGCCCGGTGGAGGTGATCTCGTAACTGGGCACGCCGAGTCCGCGTTCGGCGGTCAGTTCCTGCAGGCTGGTCTTGAAATCCAGCCCGGCGCCCATCCGCGGACCGCGTTCGAGCAGTTCGGCGAACAGCCGCAACACGACTTCACGCGCCACATCGATACCGTGCTCGAGATGCACGGCACCGAGCAGCGATTCCATCCCGTCGGCCAGGATGCTGGGTTTGTCCCGGCCGCCGGTGAGTTCCTCACCTTTGCCGAGCAGCAGATGTACGCCCAGACCGCCTTCGCCCAGCTTTCGGGCCACTTCGGCAAGGGCGTGCATATTCACCACACTCGCGCGCAGCTTTGCCAGTTCGCCCTCGGATTTCTCCGGATGCTCGTGATAGAGCCGTTCGGTGATACTCAGTCCGAGTACCGAATCGCCGAGGAACTCGAGCCGCTCATTCGTCGGCAGCCCACCGTTCTCGTACGCGTACGAGCGATGGGTCAATGCGAGACGAAGCAGCTCGGGCTGTATCTCGACACCCAGGGCGGCGAGCAAACTCGCTTGATCCGGCCGCTCGCCGGGTTCGTCCTTGCCCGCGGTCAATGGTCGACCGGGGATCAGACGGCCGAGGCGACCTGGCGGCCCTTGTAGGTACCGCAGGAGGGGCACGCGATATGCGGCGGGGTCTTCTGACCGCAGGCCCGGTTCGGGCAGGTGATCAGCGTAGGCGCGACGGCCTTCCACTGGCTGCGCCGCGACCGGGTATTGGAACGGGACATCCGGCGCTTGGGAACGGCCACGACTACTTCTCCTCTGTACTGTTACGTGCAATGTCTGCGGAACGGTCTCCGGTGGCCGCACCCTTGTCGGGGCTGCCGCTGCCGGGCGATTCGGAGGCGAATTTCGCCAGCCCGGCCCAGCGGGGATCCAGTATCTCATGCCCGTGATCGGATCCCGCAATCGCCATCCGAACCCCGCATTCCGGGCACAGTCCCGCGCAGTCGGGAGTGCACAGCGGCTGCAGCGGTAATTCGAGGCCGAGCTGGTCCACGACCAGGGGTTCGAGGTCGATGAGGTCGTCGTCCATCCGGTAGACCTCGTCGTCGGACGCGGTCCGATCCGTGGTGCTGTCCGGGTAGGCGAACAGTTCGGTCAGCGCGAGTTCGATCGAATCGGTGAACTGTTCCAGGCAGCGCGAGCATTCACCGGCCACCGGCGCGGTTACGGTACCCGTGACGAGCACCCCCTCCGAGACCGACTGCAAACGCAGATCCAGCTCGACCTCGGCACCGGCCGGCACGGCGATCAGATCCAGGCCGAGCCGTTCGGAGGTGGTGACGGTACGCCGCAGTTCGCGCATGGATCCCGGGGCGCGACCGAGGCTGCGCACATCCAGCACGAAACCCGCGTCGTGTGCACGGCGTGCACCGGAACGCGAGCGCGTGGTTGTATCGGCAGGCATCGAAGAACACTCCACTGGGTCGTTCGGGGATATGGGTACAGGCCGGATTCGGCGGGCAACCACACCACAGTACGCGAAACGGGCGGTTACCTGCAAAATCGTCCGGTGGCTAGCGGCGGAACTCCGCCGCGTAGTCCGGTACCCCCGACCCGTTGCGCAACTGCTGCCGGCCGCGGCCGACGGTGCGCAGGGCGCCGCCGAGAGTCTCCTCGAATTCGGCGAGTTTGCTGTCGACGTAGTGGTCGCAATCGGCCCGCATCCGGTCGGCGTCGGCCTGTGCGCTATCGATCAGCCGGGCGGATTCCGCGTGCGCGGCCCGCACCACCTCGGTCTCCTCCACCAGGCGGCGCTGTTCGGCCTGTCCGTCGGCCACCGACCGGTCGTAGGAGGCCCGGCCGGCTTCGACCATCCGGTCGGCTTCGGCGCGAGCCCGGCCGGTCACCGATTCGTATTCGGCCTTGGCATCGGCGACCAGGCGCTGAGCTTCGTTCGAAGCGGTATCGACCAGCCGGTCGGCGTGCGCGGTGGCCTCGGCGACCATACGGTCGGCGTGCGCCTTCGCCTCGGCGAGGATGCGGTCGGCCTCGGCGCGGGCATCGGCCACTGTGGTGGTGGCCTGTTCGTCGGCGGTACGGACGGTTTCCTCGGCCAGTCCGCGGGCGTCGTCGACGATCTTGTCGCGATGATCGAGCACATCCTGGGCGTCGTCGATCTCGGCCGGAAGCGCATCACGCACATCGTCGAGCAGATCGAGCGTTTCCGGACGCGGGACGATGCAGTTACGCGTCGCGGGTATCCCGCGTGCCTCCTCGACTATGGCGACCAGTTCGTCGAGCGCCTCGAATACCCGATACATGCTCAGTGCCCTCCTGCTGACGATCGGCGAAATATCACGCCGTTCCCAGTGTGCCCCGGCCCGTCGGCTGAGCCGAGCCAACTTTCGGTGTGTCGCTACTTCCGGCGGATATCCACAGGCTTCGCGGAATCAACTGGAGACCTCGTCTCCGCTTGGTGCTAAATTCGTAGGAGTCGTAACGCACCGCGCTGGACCGCCTGACCCTTGCCCGATCGGAACCGCCCATGACCATCCTGCAGCTGCCCTCGTCCGGGGCACTGTCCGCCGGGGAGCTGGATATCGATTGGCCGGAACAGCTCGACCCGGTGGCCTGGCAGCAGCGCCTGCTCCGGTATCTGCGCGGAGATCGGGCATTTCCCCAGCTGATCCGGTTCGCACTGGTGGGCGGTCTGAGCAATATCTCCTATGTGCTGCTCTTCCTCAGCCTGACCGGCGCCGGCACGCTCCTGGCCAATGTCGCCGGTTCGGTGGTGAGCACGGTCCTGGCCAACGAACTGCACCGCCGCCTCACCTTCCACGCGGCCGAGCGGGTGGGCTGGTTCACCGCGCAATGGGAAGGTGGCGGCCTGGCACTGCTGGGTCTGGGAATCAGTACGGCGGCCCTCGCCGCGCTGGAAGTTCTCGCTCCCACCCTGGCCGAACCGGCGCAGGCCGCGGCCGTACTGGCCATCAGCGCCGCCGTGGGCGGCCTGCGTTTCCTGGCCCTGCGCGGCCTGGTGTTCCAGCCGCTGCGGCGGGTCCGGGAAGTGAACGCCGCACGCGAGGAATCAGCCGGCGCGCTCGGCGAGCCGGTCGAGTAGGCGTTTGTGCACCAGCGGCGGCAGCATATCGCTGACATCGCCGCCGAAGGCCGCCACTTCCTTGACCAGTGAGCTGGACAGGTAGCTGAACGCCGGGTTGGTGGCGATGAAGAAGGTGTCCACCCCGGCGAGCTTCTTGTTCATCTGCGCCATCTGCAGTTCGTATCCGAAATCGCCGGCATCGCGCAGGCCCTTGACGATCGCGGTGATGCCTTGTTCCCGGGCGAAATCGACGGTCAGCCCGGCCCAGGACGCGATCCGCACATTCGGCAGATCGGATGTGGCGTCGCGCAACATTTCGATGCGCTCATCGACACTGAACATCCCTTGCTTCTTCTTGTTCACGTTGACCGTGATGACGACCTCGTCGAACTGTGCCGCCGCCCGGCGGAACACATCGAGGTGGCCGTTGGTCACCGGATCGAACGAGCCCGGGCACAATGCTCCTGCCATGGTTCAGACGCTAGCAGGTGGGGCGGAATCCACCGCGCCGGCGCCGACGTACACGGCGGACTCGATCCGGGTTTCCCCGTACCGTTTCGGCGCGCGCCCGGCGAAGCCCGCCGGCCACGCTATCTCCGCCGAACGGACGGATCGTTCGACGAGCAGCAGCGCCTCCTCGGCCAGCCAGCCGTGGGCCGCCAGCTCGCCGATATCGCCCTCGACGGCCGGGGTGGGCAGATCGTAGGGCGGATCGGCGAAGACCAGATCGAAATCGCCCGCACCGGCCTGCGCCAGCACCTGTGCCACCGCACCGACCCGGACCTGCGCCGTGCGCAACCCCAGATCCGAGATGTTGCCGCGCAGCACCGCCGCCGCCCGCCGATCCGATTCGACCAGCAGCGCGGACCCCGCGCCGCGGGACAATGCCTCGAGCCCCAGCGCACCCGACCCCGCGTAGAGGTCGAGTACGCGGATCCCGTCGAGATCCATCCGGGCCTCGATCGAAGAGAACAGCGCCTCCCGCACCCGGTCCGAGGTGGGCCGGGTCCCGGGGGGGGGGGACCCCCGGCGCCGCCCCCCGGCCCGGGCGGCGGCGCGCCGGGGGATTAGGGTTAGCGCCCCGCCCCGTGGATAAGCAGAGAACCCCCCCCGCCCCGCGGGGCCCGGGGGAT
>NZ_JARWOV010000248.1 GCF_029868855.1 Nocardia carnea
CCGGTCTCCTTCGACGCCACGATCCCCGGCCCGGCGCTGCAACAGCACACCGAACGCCGGGGCCGGGGGAAGGCCCCCCAACCCCCCCCCGCCCCCCCCCCCCGCAAAACCCGCCGCGCACCCCGGCCTCCCCCCCCGGCCCCCCCCGGCAATGTTAAACCCACTGGGGCCGGGCGCACGGCCGGGTCGTTACTTCGCCGCCGACCGGACCTCCTCGGCCAGGTCGTCGTCGACAGCCACCCGGACCAGCGCCGCGGCGAACTCGGCGGCCTGGTGGTCCGGGGTGAGGCGGGCCAGTTTTCCGGGGTCGGCGGGCAGATCGATCCGCTCCGCACCGTGTACCGCGCGGCTGTCGAAATGCGGGCGCACCCAGGGCCACACGTCCTGTACCTCGCGCAGGAAGATATCGCCGCCGGTCGGCCCGATTCCTTTGAATTGCTGGATCAGTTCGGCGGCGCGGTCGGGGTCGTGACCGGCCTCCTCGGCGAGTTTGCGCAGATCGCGGTCGTATTTGGCGAGGACCGTCGTGGCGATTTCGCCGAGCTGGGAGGCGGTGCGTTCGTCATAGCGGCGGTAGTGCCCGCGCCCCAGCGCGTCGACCAGTTCCTGCCATTGCGCGTCGGCGACTTCGCGAGCGGTCCGGTATCCGCTGTGGACGAGTTCGGCCGTCGCGGCGGTCGCGATATCGGCGGAGATCCGGGCGCTGAGCAGTTCGGACATCATCAACAGCTGGAACAGCGGCGCCGGTTTGTCGTCGAGCTTGATTCCCGCTTCGGCGGCGTAGGTGCTCCCGGCTCGGTCGAGTAATGCGTGCACAACATCTCGCTGGCTCATCGGGTCTCCTTTCCCGTCGCGTATACCCGCAACCCACCGGCCCACACCGCGCAACCGGCCCGCACCAGCCTCGCACACCGATACCGCGTACCGAGGGAACGGCGCGGACCTGCTCAGCTCACCGTCGCAGCCGCCTTCTCCGCTTTCGCGGTTTCCCGGGCGAGCAACCGCGCCCGCTGTTCCTCGAACCGCTGCACATCCTTGCCCAGCTTCTCGAGGTATTCGCACAGTTCCTCGCGGCTGCGTTCGCCGCGCGCGGTGAAATCGGTGCGGTCGAAAACGTTCCAGATCCGCAGTACCGGCAGCAACACCTCGTCGAGATGCTGGCGCAGATCGTAGATCCCGTGTTTGACCATCAGCACGCCGTTGCGTCGCCAGTTGGGCATACCGCGCCCGGGCATGGCGAAGTCCTTGATGATCTTGGTGACCGACTCCATGGCCTGGTCGGGCGCGAGGTCGAACGCCGCCCCCGCCAGGTTGCGGTAGAAGATCATATGCAGGTTCTCGTCGGTGGCGATCCGCTTGAGCATGCGGTCGGCGATGGGGTCCTCACATACTTTGCCGGTGCAGCGGTGGCTGATACGGGTCGCAAGTTCCTGGAAGGTCACGTAGGCGACCTGGTCGAGCATGCCCATGAAGTACTCCGGGGCGTGGACACCGCGCGTCATATGCACCATGCGGTCGTTCTCCAGCGCGACCGGATCGACGCCCCGGGTGACGACCAGGTAGTCGCGCATGGCGATACCGTGCCGGTTCTCTTCAGCGGTCCAGCGGCCCACCCAGGTACCCCAGGCGCCGTCGCGGGAGAAATGCTCACTGATCGTACGGTGGTAGGAGGGCAGATTGTCCTCGGTGAGCAGATTGGTGATCATCGCGACCTTGGCGACCTCCGACAGCCGCGACTGCTCCGGATCCCAGTCGACACCGCCCATCGCGGCGAAATTGCGGCCCTCGTCCCACGGCACGTAATCGTGCGGGTTCCAGTCCTTGGCCGTGGCCAGGTGCCGGTCCAGATTCTCGGCGACCACCGGTTCCAGCTCGACCAGCAATTCGTGCTGCGTGATATCGCGTCCCATGCAGATCCTCTCGGCTCGTCCTCGGAAACGATCCGAGATCGGCGCCGGTTCGCGGCCGGGTACATCACCGGATACGGCACTCGGCGTTCTCGGATCGGGTCGAACACACTTGCCCGCCCGGAGACATCTCCCGCCCTCCGCGCAGGTTCCTGCTGACAGCTTCCAGCGGTGCAGACGATACCCGCCGACCGGCAGACCGATCGCCGGGGCGAGGCCTGGCCGGGACCGGGGTCCGGATATCGGCGGCACCGGCGACCGATAGTCGCAAGGGTAGCAATGCCGGGCGGAGCTTCGGCCATGGCCGAAATCTTCACGTCGATCTGGTGATTCGTGAGCGGAGTGGCCGAGCGGATGGTCACAGCACCAGGCCCGGTCACAACTATTCCGGCCGTGTCACAACCTGGACAGCAATCGGGCGGCCCCCGCACATGCGCGCCGGACGTGGAGCCGGCAAAACGATCCGAGTTGTTCCGCAGCCGGGCAGCGGCCGTCGTGCCGGCGCCACCGGCGATTTCGGCACTCGGGGGAACGCGCGGCCGAGTGCACGGTTTCTCCGGATATGAGGCTTCGTGGACGGACAGCTGCCGATTACCGGGAAGCCTTACGATCAGCCGGCACGTGCGGACATCAGCGGGACCGTCGTTTCCGGTGCATCCTCCGTAATCCGTGAGTTATCCCGGGCACGTCGTCGTTCCGAATGTTCGGGGTACAGCGTTCGCGATACCGTGCGGGCGGCGTCGGCGACGAGCGGCGCTACCCGGTCGAGCCGGGCCGAGCGGGCGTCGCCACACAGCGAGATGGCGGCGACCGGGCCGTCGTGCCCGCGGATCGCCGCCCCGACGCAGGAGACACCGGGCGCGGATTCCCCGTGTTCGAAGGCGAGGCCGCTCCGCCGCCGGATCCGGTTGAGTTCCTGGTGGAGCGCGGTGAGCTCGGCAACCGTGCGATCGGTACGGCCGCGCAGGCGCGCGCCGTACAGGCCGTCGACGGCCTCCGGGGCCAACCCGGCCAGTATCGCTTTCCCACCGGCGGTCGCATACGCGGGCACCCGGCCACCCACCCGCGAGGGAACGCAGGTGGCGAATCGGCCACCGACCTTGTCCAGATACACGCTGTCCCCGCCCTCGAGTACCGTCAGGTGCACCACCAGGCCGGTCTGCAGATGTAACTGGTGCAGCAGCGGCGCCGCGGCCGCGCGGATCTCGCCGAGTCCGCCGTCGCCACCGGCCAGCCCCAGCGCACGGCGGCCCAGGCGATAGCCGGACGCGGTGTGCTCGATCCAATCCAGGCCCACCAGCTGGTGCAGGATGCGGTGCACGGTGGAACGAGGCAGACCGGCGTAGTCGGCGACGTCCTCCAGTGACAGGCGCGCGGCGCGGCCCTCGAACGCATCGAGTATCGCGGTCATCCGCTCGACCATCGATTGCGGCAGTTCCCGCGCGGTGGCCCGGGGGGCGGATACCAAGTCCGTGACGGTCATCGACTCCTCCAACGGCACTGTTCAGAGGCCTTTCACAGGCAAAAACTGAAATTCATTCTTGTTGAAGAGTAGCACCCGAAAGCCGTCCGTCCGGCAGAACGAGCGATACACGGGACGAGGCGCCGGATACCACCCACCGGGACGACCGGTCCGCCCGCCGCCGGCGGCGCGGTAGAACGGACGCCGACCCCACCGAGCCCGGCACACCAGTAGCGGAGAATTCGCCAGGATGCATATCGGAATCTCGTCACCCATCGTCATCGCGCATCCGTCGATGTGCGCGGACTGGGAACGCGACGCCGGGATCGCCGAACTCGCCCGGATCGCCGAGACCGCGGACCGCCTGGGCTTTCACCACCTGACCTGCAGCGAACACGTCGCCGTCCCCGTCGACAGCGCAGCCGAACGCGGCGGCACCTACTGGGATCCGCTGGCCACCTTCGGTTTTCTCGCGGCCCGCACCAGCGGTATCCGGCTCGCCACTCAGGTGCTCGTGCTCGGCTATCACCATCCGCTGGAGATCGCCAAGCGATACGGCACGCTCGACCTCGTCAGCGGCGGCCGGTTGATCCTGGGTCTCGGCGTCGGCAGCCTGCGCGAGGAGTTCGACCTGCTCGGCGCCGAGTTCGCGGAACGCGGCGCCCGCGCCGACGAGGCGCTCGCAGCGCTGCGCGCCGCCCTCTCCGTGGACCGGCCCGAATACCACGGCCGGTACTTCGACTTCGAGAACATGCTCGTCCGGCCGCATGCGGTGCAGCCGCGGGTCCCGCTGTGGATCGGCGGCCGGACCCGGCGGTCGCTACGGCGTGCGGCCGAGTTCGGCGACGGCTGGGTTCCGTTCGGGCTCGCGCTCGGCGAGGTGCGGGCCATGCTGAAATCCGTCGAACTACCCGCCGGATTCGAACTCGTACTCGGCGCCGGGCAGCCACTGGACCCGATCGGCGCCCCGGACCGTACCGCGCAGGCCCTGGACCGGCTCCGCGCCGCCGGAACCACCATCGCGAGCGTCGGGCTCACCGCCACCGGCGCCGCCGATTACTGCGACCGACTGGCGGCACTGCGCACCCTGGCCACGGAACTCGGTTGCACATTCGACGACCGCCCCGGGCCGCCTCCGGAGAACACACCTGCGTGGTCTCGCTGAGTGGTACAGGTCACCGGCCGCCCGGCCGGGCCGTGGCATGTTGCTGTCCGACACGCACCGCGGAGAGAAGGGCGGCCACCATGACGACACCGGCAACCGATACGCAGTCACGGATCGAGGACATCATCCGGCGGTTGACCGGTCCCGGGGGCCGATTCGAAATCGTGGCCGAGGACGTACTCGGTGCCGTGATCCCGGTGATGCGCCATCGCGGCCGGATGGTGGGGGAACTGCTGACCGCCTCGCGGGCATGGGGCGACCGCGACTACCTGGTCACCACCGATCGCCGGATATCGTTCGCCGAGCACCTCGGCACGGTCGCGGCCCTGGCGGTGGCACTGCGCGACCGGTACGGGGTGTGTAAGGGCGACCGCGTGGCAATCCTGGCTGCCAACAGTCCCGAATGGGTGACGGCGTTCTGGGCCACCCAGAGCCTGGGCGCCGTGACCGTCGGAATGAACAGCTGGTGGGTGTCACGCGAGATCGACTACGGGTTACAGCACTGCCGCCCCTCGGTGCTGATCGTGGACGAGAAACGCGCCCGGCTGCTGGACGGACTCGACACCTCCGGTATCACCGTCCTCACCACGGAGACCGATCTGCCGCGCCTGGTCACCGAGCACGCCGGTGCCGAACTCCCCCGGCCCTCGGTCGGCGAGGACGACCCGTCGGTCATCCTCTACACCAGCGGCACGAGCGGACGCCCCAAGGGCGCCCTGCATTCTCAGCGCAATCTGCTGGCCGTGGTCGACTACCACCGCTTCTCCGACGCATTCGCCACCGAAATGGCCGGTCGCGGCTACGACGACTCCGAGCCGGTTCCGCTTCGTTTTCTGCTCACCTCGCCGCTCTTCCATATCGCGAGCCTGCACAATCTGGTGGTGCCCCGGCTGGCCACGGGCAGCGCACTCGTCCTGAACCAGGGCGGTTTCGATGTCGAAACCGTGCTCCACCTCATCGAACGGGAACGGGTCACCAATTGGGGAGCCGTGCCCACCATGGCCGCCCGGCTGCTCGAATACGAGGGCGCCGAGAACTTCGACCTGTCTTCCCTGACCGCGTTCGCCTTGGCCTCGGCCCCGTCGTCCATCGCGTTCAAGGACAGGCTCCGGGAACGGTTCCCCTTCGCCCGCGACGCACTGGTCGACAGCTACGGGCTCACCGAATGCAGTACCGCGATCGCGGTCGCCACACCCGCCGACCTGAACCGCTCCCCCGGTACGCTCGGCCGGCCGATCCCGACGGTGAACCTCGAGATCCGCGATCCCGCCGGTGTGCAGGTTCCCGACGGCATCGAGGGCGAGGTGTGTGTTCGCAGCCCCTTCGTCATGCTCGGGTACTGGGACGACGAGGCGGCCACCGCCGCAGCCATCACTCCGGACCGCTGGCTGCGCACCGGCGACTACGGTGTCGTCGAGGGCGGCGAGCTCCGATTGACCGGCCGCCGTTCCGATCTCATCCTGCGCGGCGGCGAGAACGTCTACCCCACCGAGATCGAACAATGCCTCGACGAACATCCGGATATCACCGAATGCGCTGTGGTGGGCGTACCCCACAGCGATCTCGGGCAGGAAGTGGCGGCGGTGGTGGTGGTCGCGCCGGATTCCACGGTCACCGAGGAGCAACTCACCGCATTCGCGCGTGAACGGCTGTCGTATTTCAAAGTGCCGACCCGCTGGCGGATCACCACGGAATCGCTGCCGCGCAACGCCACCGGTAAACTCGCCCGCCGCGCGATCACGCTCTGACGCGGAAACCGCTGCCGCGCAGGCACCGTCGCCCTCGCGCAGACCAGGATGACGCAGGACATGCCGCACCCCGCAGCGGCGCCCGCCGCACCCTGGGCCTGCACAGCCCGCACCCGCCGGGTTTGACAATTCACCGGACGTCTGAAACTCTCGGTTCAGGTCATGAGTGCCAGCGTCAAGCCCCGGCTTGCTGGCCGGCAACCCTCCTCCGCGGCGGGGTGCTCCGGGTGACGACCTGGCCGCCGCCCGACCGGGCGCGGCAAGCGCGGACTCCGTTTTCCTCGATCCTTACCGGAGTCCCTGATGCGATGGGATTGCGTGATGACCGCTGTACTCGACCGGACCGGCGCCCTTGCCCGGGTTTCCGGAGCCGATCTGCGAGTTCCCCTGGTACAGGGCGGAACCCGGGCCTACGCCAATTTCGACTACGCTGCCAGCGCCCCCGCGCTGGCACAGGTCAGCGACCGTGTCGCCGAACTTCTGCCGTACTACGCCAGCGTCCATCGCGGCGCCGGGTACGCCTCCCGGATCTCCACGCAGTGCTATGAATCGGCGCGTGAGACGGTGGGCCGGTTCCTGGGCTGCGCCGACGACCAGGTGGTGGTGTTCACCCGCAACACCACCGATGCGCTGAATCTGCTGGCCGGCTGTGTCCCCGGCGATACGGTGGTGCTCGATATCGAACACCACGCGAACCTGCTGGCCTGGGAGCGCCGGGGCCGCCGCGTGGTGCCGGCAGCCGATACCGTCGCCGAAACGCTGCAGCGGATCGCCGCCGAACTGTGCGCGAAACCCGCCGCCCTGCTGGCAGTCACCGGGGCCTCCAACGTGACCGGTGAGGTATTACCTCTCGAGCGCCTGGCCACACTGGCGCATCAGTGCGGGGCACGGATTCTGGTGGACGCGGCGCAGCTCGCGCCACATCGGCGAATCGACCTGCACGCCACCGGAATCGACTATCTGGTGCTGTCCGGCCACAAACTGTATGCCCCGTACGGCGCCGGAGTCCTGGCGGGTCGCAAGGACTGGCTGGACGATGCCGACCCCTATCTCGGTGGTGGCGGTGCGGTGCGAGAGGTCACCGTCGACGGCGCGGTATGGGCGACCGCGCCGCAGCGTCACGAGGCAGGATCTCCGAATGTGCTGGGCGCGGCAGCCCTGGCCAGAGCCTGCGAGGTTCTCGCCGAGCTCGGCCCGGAAGCCGAAGCGCAGGAACGCTCGCTGACCCACCGCCTCCGCACCGGCCTGGCCGAAATTCCCGGTATCCGGTGCCTGCGGCTCTGGGACGATGGCACAGTCCCCGGCGGCGCCGGGGATACCGGCCGGATCGACAGTGTAGGCATCGTGACATTCACCGTGGACGGCTTCGAACCGGGCCGGATCGCGGCCTATCTGTCCGCCGAATACGGAATAGGCGTGCGCGACGGCCGGTTCTGCGCCCACCCGCTGCTCGCCCGCTTGGGGGTCGGCGCGGCGGTCCGCGCGAGTATCGGCCTCGGCAGCACCCACGAGGACGTCGATCGGCTGCTCGAGGCCGTCGCCGCACTGGTCGAGCGGGGGCCGCGCTGGGACTACACCTGTGCTGCCGGGCGCTGGGATCCCGCTCCGGAGACCCGTTCCGGCTTGGCCGGCGACGGCGCCGCCGGCGCACCTTGCACGGAATGACCGGTACGGGCACGGATCCGATCGCCGGCCGCCGCACTCTTGTTCGGCGGTCATCCGGATCCCCCGCACGCCGAGCGGCAGCGTAACCGCGCGACCGCCGGTCGCCGCACTCACTCACGTCGAAAGCCGGGGCCGCCCGGAACAGCGCGCCGCAACCGCCAGAACTCACCGGTCGTACCGGACGTGTGGCCGGACGGCGGACAGCACGGTGACGATGCAGACCGCCCGGGTGGCGACTCCCGAGTATCGAACAGCGCAGGGCCTGCCGACGTAGGGATTACAGCGGCATGGACCCTCACCTTCCGCCGCGAAGAATTGCATTCTTACTTTCTGGAAGACTATTCTCGCAGACGAAAAGGTTCGATCCGAGGGAGTGGCTATGGCAGAGACCGCAGTGATCACCGGCGCGGCGGGCGGAATCGGCGAGTACACCGCCCGGCGGCTGGCCGCGGACGCCGTCCGCTGCGTGCTGGTGGACCGCGACCCGCTCGTCCGGCAGGTCGCCGCGGAAGTGGGCGGCGAGGCGATCGTCGGCGACCTCACCGATCCGGCCGTCTCCCGGACCGCCGTCGCCGCGGCGGGCGACCGGCTCGACCTGCTCGTCCTGAACGCCGGAACGAATTCCGTGGACAAGGATCCCGCGGACCTCGATCTGGACCGCTATCACGCGGTCGTGGGCGTCAACCAGCACGCCGTCGTCTGGGGTCTGCGCGCGGCCCTGCCGGTGATGCGCAGGCAGGGTGGTGGTTCCATCGTCGTCACCGCCTCGCATGCGGCGATCATGGGCGTTCCCCAGGACCCGATCTACACCATGACGAAACACGCGGTCATCGGGCTGGTGCGCGCCCTGCACGGAAAACTCGCCACGGAAGGCATCCGGCTGAGCGCGGTGTGCCCCGGACTGGTGGACACCCCCCTCACCGCGGGCGGGCGAGAGCGCTTCCGGGCAGCCGGGATTCCGATGCTGGGTGCGGACGAGGTTGCAGCCGAAGTAGAACAGTTGCTTCGCCATGGGGAGCCCGGCACCGAACTCGTCGTCCGTCCCGGTAAGCCGGCAATCCGATACGCCGCGGCACCACTGCCCTGAGGCGCCCTCCGGCGCAAAACCGCGGACGCGCAATGTGGTTCGCGATCGAAACAGACTGCGCCGCATACGCGTCAGCGGCGACCTTGCCGACGCCGGCCGGGGGTTCGCCGCATCCTGTCGAACGCCGCGTACCCCCGGCGCCGCGGGCCGCACAGCATTCCCTTGGATATCGCCCTGTGCTCCGCCGGTGCGACCATGCTCGCGTGCAGGCGCCGCGGTTCTCCAGCAGCCGAAATCACGGTGACGACAATTCGTAGGCTCGGCGCAACGATCCGGACCGGGCGGCGGCCCGGGGTTACCCGGCAGGGTCGGCGGGCCGCCACGCAACCCGCGTGGCTACGATCGGCCCGATGTCTATCCACTCGATGCTCGATTCACTGGACGGACTGTCCGTGGGGGATGCGCTGGGACAAGAGTTTCCGGTCATGCGCCGCTCGATTTCCGATCTCCGGGCCGGAAATGTCACGACCGGACCGTGGGGGTGGACCGACGACACCGAAATGGCCTGCAGCGTCGTCGCTGAACTCGGTACCCGTGGGGAAATCGACCAGGCTCGGCTCGCCGCCGCGTTCGCCCGGCGGTTCGATCCGCGCCGCGACTACGGATTCACCGCGGTCGGTATCTTGCGCCGGATCGGTGCGGGCGCGCCGTGGCGGGAAGTATCCGCAGCGGCCTACGACAACCAGGGTTCCTGCGGTAACGGCGCCGCCATGCGGGTGGCACCGCTCGGTGCATTCTTCGCCGGAGATCCGGACCGGATCACCGCCGAAGCGACCCGGTCGGCACAGGTGACACATATGCACCCGGAAGGCATCTGTGGCGCGGTCGCGGTGGCGCTGGCGGCCGGACAGGCCGCGCAGGCCCGCCTGACCGGTACCAGGCCCACACCGGCGGATTTCGTGACCGCCGTTCTGGAACGGCTCGACGACGGCGAGACGACGCGGTCGATCGGCCGGGCACGCATATTGCTCGGCGCCTCCGTCGAACAGGCGGCCGCGGAGCTGGGCAACGGTTCCCGGGTCACCGCGCAGAACACCGTGCCGTTCACGATCTGGGCCGCCGCCACGTATCTGGCGGACTATCCGGCCGCGATCGCCGCATGTATCGAGGCCGACGGCGATATCGACACCACGAGCGCCATCGTCGGCGGAATCGTCGCCGCCTACACCGGCAAGGATTCCCCTGGCGGTGTGCCCGCGGCCTGGCTGGCCGCGCGCGAACCCTTGCCCCGCTGGCTGGACCCGGCGAGCCTGACCTACGGGCGCCGGAAATCCCGGCTCGGCCGGCTCGGCCGCTGGTTGTCCGGCACCGCGTAGCGGAAGCACGCGCACATTGCCCGTGCCACCGAGCGAAGGTCCGGCGCGCCGAAGCCGGTCCCGGTGGGAGGTTCCTTACCGCTGCTCCGCGGCATCACCTCAGATCCAGCCCTTTTCCCGGGCCTTCAACGCCGCCTCGTAGCGGTTGGACACCCCGAGTTTGGCCATGGCCGCGGACAGGTAGTTGCGGGTGGTGCCCGGCGACAGGTGGGCGCGGCGGGCGATCTCGTCCACGGAGGCGCCGTCGACGGCGTATTCGAGAACATCCGCCTCGCGTGCGGTGAGGACCGAATCACCGGCGCTGATGGCCTCCGCAGCCAATTCCGGATCCACATATCTGCCGCCGCCGTGGACGGTTCGGATGACTTCCGCCAGGGTGCCCGCCGAGGTGGTCTTGGGCAGGAACCCGCGTACTCCGCCCGCCAGGGCCCGTTTGAGATATCCGGGCCGACCGTGACTGGTGACGATCACCGTACCCGCTCCCGGGGAGAGGCGCTGAATTTCCCCGGCGGTCGCGATACCGTCCACACCGGGCATCTGCAGATCGATGACGGCCACCCCGACCGGGTCCCGGTTCTCGCAGCGCCACCGCCACGCGGCGATGAGTTCCGCACCGGAGCCGACGTGCCCGACGACCTCGAGATCGGCTTCCAGGTCGAGCATCGTCGCCAGGGCCACCCGGATCAGCGTTTCGTCGTCGGCCAGGAAAACAGGGATCACTTTTTCTCCCATTGGATTTCGAGTTCGAACTCATCGGATGCCAGGCGGGTTTCCAGAGTTGCGCCGACGAGTTCGAGCCGTTCCGCGAGACCCCGCAACCCCGACCGTTCGCCCAGTGTGGGGTGTGGCCGGTTGTTGCGCAGCGACATTCCCGCCGTCCCGAGAATCAACGTCGCCGAGGTCGCGGCGGAATGCTCGACAATATTCGTCGTACCCTCACGGACCACCCACGCGGCGACCTCGTGGTAGCGGGCAGGTACGGCGGCGGGATCGCCTTCGACGACGAGTGCACACCCCACCGCGGACAACAACGATCGCGCGCCCGCCACCTCCTCCCGCAGGTCGATATCACGGTAGCCGCGCACCAGCGCCCGCATCTGCCCCATGGATTCCACGGCCAGGGTCCGCACACTGTCCATTTCACCGGCCGCCCGGCCGGTATCACCGGCCTTCGAGAGCGCGACCGCCAATTCGCTTTTCACCGCGATCGCGGAGAACCCGCGGCCGACGACATCGTGCAGATCGCGGGCGAACCGTAAACGCTCCTGCGCCACCTGCAGTTCGGCCTCGACGTCCTTCGTCCGCTCCAGCTCGTCCACCATCCGAATCGCCCATATGCTGATCAGCATCGTGACGAGGACGAATGCGCCGCCGAGGAAGGTCACCGCGCTCACCGGGACCGCGAAGGCGAGGTCCGGCCGCAACGTCACACCGGTGGCCGCCGCCAGCGCCACCAGAATCAACCACTTGTACCGGAGATACGGAACCACAGCGAAGGCCGCCACCAGTACGGTGATGATGCAGACGACGCGGGCAGGCGGTCCGGCACCGTCCGGTACCGGGACCACGGCGTAGGTCACCCATACCGCTCCCAGCGCTACGGCGGCGATGCGGAACATCCACCGCCGAGTGAATGCCGTTTCCCGAGTGGCGAATTCGGGTCGTGCCTCGATCGCCACCGCCGCGGCGATGCCGGCGACCACCAGACCCGCTGCCGGCCATGGTTGCGGTGCGACCACAACCATGGCCAGTACGACCCCCGCAATAGACCCCTGCAGCGACAGTCGCATGTACAGCCGGAACTTCGCCGGCCCCGGCAGTGCACGCCACCACGAGGCCGCCCGGTTCACCCGCGGTCGTCCCAGCGGAAACTCCGGCGAGTCAGCACGAGCGCCAGGACCGTCCATATCGCCAGTGTCGCAAACGGCCGGCCGAGTGCAGTGAGGGTATCGGCGAAGTCGAGCGCCGGATCGTCGGCGGAACCGGTAGCCGGCCGGCCGGCGGCGCCGAAGAAGACCAGATCGGACACGGCAGCGAACGGCGTCCAATCGGCGAGGGCGGCCAGGCGGTCCGGCAGGATGCCGCGGATCGAACCGAGACCGAGCATCGCTACCGTCATCACCGGTAGCGAGGTGATCTGGGCCGCCTCGGCGTTCTTGGTCACCGCGCTGGTGGCCAGCGCGAGCAGCGTGAACAGGACGATTCCGCCTGCCGCCGCAAGGACGATCGCGAAGGGGTTCACCGGTGCGGGCGCGCCCGTACCGTAGATCACCGCGGCGACCACGACCGTACAGAAGAGTGTCACGAGAGCACCGGGAACGCCCGGTGCGGCCTGGATCTGCCAGTCGGCGGCCTCACCCGTCCGCAGTCGTTTCAACACTCCCTCGCCGCGGCGGGTCGTCACCATGGACAGCACCGAGTAGTACTGCATGAACAACAGGGCCAGCAGGGCGAACATCTCGAACGCCGTCGCGGCCATCGCCGCGGTGGGTTCCGTATCCCGGCGGGAGAGGAAGTACAGGGCAAGTGGTAGTCCGATCGGAAAGACCGTCGCCGTGTAGACCAGGGTCTTGTTACGACGGAACTGCAGATATTCGGCCTTCGCGAGCGCGAACAGTGGACGGCGGCGAAAGCCGGCGGGCGGAGTCATGGTGGCGGTCATCGGGTGGCTCCGGTCAGTTGCGGTTCGTCCACCGATCCGCCGGCGGATTCGGCGGCGATATCGAGGAATACCGATTCGAGTGAGGCGGCACGGGCATCCAGACCGGCCAGGCGGATACCGTGGGCACGAGCCCAGCCGAGAAGTTCGAACAGATGCCCCTGGAGATCATGGGTGCTGACGGTGACCCGTTGCTGTGCGTCGACGGTGGCGGCGGGCAGCGGCGGCAGTGGCAGGCCGGGATGATCGAATACGATCCGCGCCGGATGGCCGCCGACGATATCGCGCAAGGTGCCGCTGCGCGCGATGGCGCCCCGGTGCATGATCGCGATGCGGTCGGCCAGTGCTTCCGCCTCGTCCAGGTAGTGCGTCGTGAGCACCATCGTCACCCCGGACGCCTTCAGGTCGGCGAGCAGCTGCCAGGTACCGCGGCGGCTCTCCGGGTCGAGGCCGGTGGTCGGCTCGTCGAGGAACAGCAGCCGCGGCTGCCCCAGTAGTGCGCAGGCCATATCGACGCGGCGGCGCTCACCGCCGGAGAGCGAGCCGACCCGCACATCGGTGCGGCCGGTCAGCCCGACCTGCGCGAGCACCACATCGGCAGTGGTGGGAGCGGTGCAGGTACCACGCCACATCTCGAGTGTTTCGCCGACGGTCAGCTCGGCCGGTAACCCGCCCGATTGCAGCATGATTCCCATCTGCGCTCGCACCTGTGCGCGATCGCGCCGTGGGTCCAGTCCGAACACCTGTACGTCCCCGGCCGACGGTGCGGTGAGCCCTTCCAGCATGTCCAGGGTCGAGGTCTTCCCGGCGCCGTTGGTACCCAGCAGCGCGAAGACCTCGCCCTCGGCGACCTCGATATCCACGCCGCGGACCGCCTCGAATGCGTCCTTGCCCTGGCCGTAGGTCCGGCGCAGACCACGCGCGATGATGACCTCGTTCGCCGATCGCACCGGCGCCACGGCGGGCCGGCCGGACGCGGGGACTTCATATGGCCGCGCAGCACGCGGGTCCGGCGCGCCGTATTCCGTTCTGTTCATACCTTCAACCCTCGCGGAGGCCACCGGTCACCAGTAGTACGACCAGTCATCGATCCGCGATGAAAAGTTCATGGGCAGGTACTGACAAACGTCACGACAGGCCGCCTTCGCCCGGTTCCACTCGGCTGCCGGGATCGCGGCGACCGCGGGCGGCTCGGGCAGCGTGCTGCGCTCGCCGGCGGTCGTATCGAGCCCGGATTCGGCCTGGTGGACCGGCCGCGGCCGGGGCGTCAGTCGCGGGCACGGGCGATGAGGAGAGGAATCCGGGTGCTGTGCAGAACGGCTTGACCGACCGACCCGAGCGTCATACCCGCGAACCCGCCGCGGCCGTGACTTCCGACGACGATGAGCTGCGCGTTCTCGGCTTCGGCCAGGATGCGGCGGGCGGGCCGGTCCTCGGCGACAACCGAGGTCACCGGTACGTCGGGGTAACGCTCGGCGCGGCCTGCCAGGCTCTCGGCCTGCACGGCACGGGCCTGTTCCTGCATCTCGTCGCGGGAGATATAGCGGAACGATTCCGACCACGTGGTCACCGCGATCACGCCGACATAGCCGCGAGCGGCTTCCTCGAACGCGATATCGACGGCTTCCTGGCCGCGCGGTGAACCGTCGACGCCGACGACCACCGGGCGCTGGCCCAGGTCGCGGGCCGTTTCCTCGCTGTCGGGGATCACCGCGACCGGACAGTGGGCGTGGCGGGCCAGCGACGTGCTCACCGAACCGAGCAGAAGCCGGCCGAGGGTACCGAGACCGCGGGTGCCCACGACGACCATGCGGGCAGCTGCGGAGAGGTCGATCAAGACTGTGGTGGCACCGAGGTCGGCGACGGTGGTGGTGATTTCGAGATCGGCCGCGGTTTCGCGGGCGGTCTGCTCGGCGGCGGCGAGAATCGTCTCCCCGTCGGCACGCAGGGCCTGGTTGTCCAGGCCGACCACGCTGATCTCCGGACCGAAAGTGACGGGGGCGCCGATGGCGTGGACGAGGTGGAGCGGGCAGCGGTGCAGCGCCGAGCGGCGAGCGGCCCAGCGCAGCGCGTCCAGGGAGGTCGGCGAACCATCGATACCGACGATGATCGGCGGTTCGGAATGTGTGGCCATATCGGAGTGCCTCTCGCCTCGCCCTGCTCGGTGCGGCGGAATCGCGGGGCCGCGTCGTCCTTCGTCGAGGATATGGGCGGTACCACGACCCCGGCACGCAAGCACCGGAGCCGTGTCCGGGTTGTGGCGCAATCGCGACCACAGACCACCGGACCGGCCCATGGCGGACCGGCCCGGTATCAGAACCGCGGAATCAGCGGAGATCGAACCGATCGTTCTCGGCGACCTTGACCCACGCCGAAACGAAATCGCGCACGAAACGCGGCCCGGCATCGCGCTGGGCATAGACCTCGGCCACCGCTCGCAGCACCGAATGGGAGCCGAACACCAGATCGTTTGCGGTGGCGGTCCACTTGCGCTCACCCGAACGCCGGTCGAAGCCCTCGTAGACGTTTTCCGCCGATTCCGAGGCCTTCCATTCGGTGCCCTGATCGAGCAGGTTGACGAAGAAATCGGTGGTCAGTGCGCCGGGCCGGTCGGTGAACACACCGTGGGTGCTGCCACCGTGGTTCGCGCCGAGGACCCGCAGGCCGCCGAGCAGGACCGTCAGTTCCGGCGCGGTCAAATCCAGCATGTAGGCGCGATCGACCAGCAGGGTTTCCAGCGGGGCCTTCTCTCCCGCCCGCACATAGTTGCGGAAGCCGTCGGCCCGCGGCTCGAGCACGGCGAACGATTCCACATCGGTGTTGTCCTGTGTGGCGTCGGTGCGTCCCGGCGAGAACGGCACCGTGATGTCGTATCCGGCGGCTTCGGCCGCTTTCTCGACGGCCGCCGCCCCGGCCAGGATTATCACGTCGGCCAGCGAGACCCGCTTACCGCCCGTGGCCGAACTGTTGAAGTCCTGCTGGATCCGCTCGAGGACGGGCAGTACCTGTGCGAGCTCTGCCGGTTCGTTGACCTCCCAGTTCTTCTGCGGTTCGAGCCGGATCCGGGCACCGTTGGCGCCGCCGCGTTTATCGGTGCTGCGGAAGGTCGCCGCCGACGCCCAGGCGGTTTTGACCAGTTGCGCGACCGACAGGCCGCAATCGCGGACCTTGCTCTTCAACGCCGCAATATCCGCTTCGTCGATCAATTCGTGGTCCACCGGCGGCACCGGGTCCTGCCACAGCTGCGGTTCGGGCACCCAGGGGCCGAGATACCGGCTGAGCGGGCCCATATCGCGGTGCAGCAGCTTGAACCAGGCCTTGGCGAACTGCTCGGCGAGTTCCTCGGGATGCTCCAGCCAGCGGCTGGTGATCTCCCGGTAGATCGGGTCCTCGCGCAGCGCGATATCGGTGGTGAGCATGCTCGGGGCGCGGGCCGGGCCGTCGAACGGATCCGGGATGGTGCCCTCGCCCGCCCCGTCCTCGGGTTTCCACTGCCACGCACCCGCCGGGCTCTTGGTGAGCTCCCATTCGTAGCCGTACAGGTTCTGCAGGAAACCGTTGCTCCACCGGGTGGGGGTGGAGGTCCAGACGACCTCCGGGCCACCGGTGATGGCGTCGCGGCCGACGCCCGTGCCGTGGGAGCTCTTCCAGCCCAGGCCCTGCTGTTCGATCGGGGCGGCTTCGGGTTCGGGGCCGACCAGGTCCGGGTTGCCGGCACCGTGGGTTTTGCCGAAACTGTGGCCGCCGACGATGAGCGCGGCGGTCTCCACATCGTTCATGGCCATCCGGCCGAAGGTTTCGCGGATATCGCGGGCGGCTGCCACCGGGTCGGGCCGGCCGTTGGGTCCCTCCGGGTTCACATAGATCAGACCCATCTGGACGTTGGCCAGCGGGCCGGAGAGTTCACGGTCGCCGCTGTAGCGTTCGTCGCCGAGCCAGGTGTCCTCCGGGCCCCAGTAGATCTCCTCCGGCTCCCAGATATCGGGGCGGCCGAAACCGAATCCGAAGGTCTGGAAACCCATCGAATCCAGCGCAACGTTGCCGGCGAACACCAGCAGATCTGCCCACGAGATCTTCGTGCCGTACTTCTGTTTGACCGGCCACAGCAGCCGGCGCGCTTTGTCCAGGCTCGCGTTGTCGGGCCAGCTGTTGAGTGGTGCGAACCGCTGCGCGCCCTGACCGCCGCCCCCGCGTCCGTCGGCGATCCGGTAGGTGCCCGCGGCATGCCAGCTCATCCGGATGAACAGGCCGCCGTAATTGCCGTAGTCGGCGGGCCACCAGTCCTGCGAATCGGTCAGCACGGCCTCGACATCGGCCTTCAATGCCTCGACATCGAGTTTCGCGAATTCCTTCGCGTAGTCGAAGTCCTGGCCGAGCGGGTTGGACTTGGAGGAATGGGCGTGCAGAACCGAGACGTCGACCTGGTTCGGCCACCAATCCTTGTTGGTACGGGGGCGGCCGTCGGTTTTCACGGTCGGCGACGGAATCGCCGGATTTTCGCTTTCGCTGGTACTCGAAGTCCCGGTGTCGGGAGCAGGTGGACGGCTATCGGAGGTCACGATATTCCTTCCTGACGAGTGGTGCGGCTGCTATCGGAAACGGTTCTCTTTCGCGCATTCGGGGCACAGACCCCAATAGATGACTTCGGCTTCGTCGATCGCGAAGCCGTGATCGTCGGACGCGGTCAGGCACGGGGAGTCACCGACCGAACAATCGACATCGGCGATCGCCCCGCACGCCCGGCAGACAACGTGGTGGTGGTTGTCGCCGACACGGGTCTCGTACCGAGCCACCGAACCGGAGGGCTGGATACAACGGAGCAGGCCGGCCGTGGTGAGCGTACGCAACGAGTCGTAGACCGCCTGATGGGAAACGGCCGACAGGCGAGATCGCACGACGCGGATGATCGAATCCGTATCGGCGTGCGGGTTGTCGTGCACAGCGCTCAGCACCGCGACCCGCGGGGCGGTGACGCGTAGCGAAACCTCCCGCAGCATCTGCTGGAACTCCTGGGCCGTTTGCACACCGGAAAGTCTCGTCCGTTTTCTGGAATCGGTCAAGGATAGACGGGGCCGTGGCGCTGTGGCGTTCATCCCCGCCGGGACCGGATCACCCGGCGGAGGCGGTAGTGGTCGCCCGGTTCTCCAGCAGCGTGATCGGCAGGCCGTCTTTGGGGAACGGCAGGGAGTGGTAGTCCATCGGCGGGACGTAAGCAGGGTCGAGCGTCCAGTGGTAGTCGCGCAGCAGGCGATGCATGATCGCCTTCACCTCGAGACCGCCGAAATACAGGCCGATGCATTTGTGCACCCCGCCGCCGAACGGTTCCCAGGCGAAGCGGTGCGATTTGTCCTCGCGGCGGTCGGGGCCGAAGCGGGCGGGATCGAAGGCCTCCGGGTCCGTCCAGTACTCCTCCATCATGTGGGTGAACTGGACACCCACGATGACATCGGTACCGGCAGGTATCCGGACGCCCTGGATCACCGTGTCCTTCACCGCGTACCGCACCAGGACCGGCACCGGGGCACGCAGGCGCAGCGCCTCGCGCATCACCAGGTCGATCGATTCCAGACCCTCGAGTTCGGCCGTCGTCGGCTCCGGGCCGAGCGCCAGCGACTCCTCGCGGCAGCGCTGCTGCCATTCCGGATGCTGGCCGAGGTATTGCAGGATCGTGGAGGTGGTGATGGTGGAGGTGTCGTGTGCCGCCATCATCAGGAAGATCATGTGATTCACCACGTCGTCGTCGGAGAACCGTTCGCCGTCCTCGGTTTCGACGTGGCAGAGCACCGAGAAGATATCGTCGGTCTGCTCGGCGCGTTTGGCGGGCAGGTAGTGGCGCAGGAAATTCTCGAGCACCTTTCGTCCGCGATAGGCCCGGCCCCACCGGGTGAAGGGCACGTCGGCGCGCACGATTCCGGCGGCGGCCTGCACGCAGGCGATGAAAGCCTTGTTGACGCGGTCCATTTCGGCCTGGCTGGTGTCCGCGGCACCGCCCATGAACAGATCGGCAGCGATATCGAGGGTGAGCTGCTTGAGCTTCCAGTACGACGGGAACTCCTTACCCGGCTCCCAGCCTGCCACGCCTTGCTCGATGGCGGGGTGCAGACGCCGGGTGTAGGCCTCGAGTCGTGGCCGGGTGAATGCCTGCTGCATGATCCGCCGGTGCGCGTGATGCTCGTCGAAGTCGATCAGCATGAGTCCGCGAGTGAAGAAGGGACCCACCAGCTCCGACCACGCCGGCCCGTTGGCGAGCGCCTTGTCCTTGTTCTGGAAGGCTTCGCCGCAGGCATCCGCGCCGAGGAGCATGACCGCGGATTTCCCGAGGGCCCGGAACGGCGCGACCGGACCGTAGCGTTCCCAGCGGCTCCGGCACAGCGCCACCGGGTCCTTAGCGTATTCGAAAACCTGGCCGAGGACGGGTAGACCCCGGTCGTCGCGGTGCTGAACCGGGATCGGCCGTAGTGCCGCCGTCTCCGCCGGTGCCGTTTCCTCGCGTGGTCCCAGGGCCTCGGCCGTCATGGTTCACCTCGTGTCGTGTGGTCTCTGTCACGTCCAGCCTGATTCAGGAAGGATGTCCTGTCAACCTTTGATCCGGCGGGCCTGTGGCATGCTGAGAAACGTGGCTGTGCAATCCGGGGTGTATCGGGGGGTCAGCGCCGCCGATCGCGCCGCCGAACGGCGCAGCCGGTTGCTCGAAGCCGCGCTGACCGTCTGGGCGGACCCGGCAATCCGGACCACGATGACCGCCGTATGCGCCGAGGCGGGCCTCAGCGAACGCTATTTCTACGAGAGTTTCTCCGGCCTGGACGCGGTACTCGAGGCGGTGCTGAACCAGATCGCCGCCGAAATCGAGGAGATCAGCCGCCGCGCCGCCGACCATGCCGGACCGGATCCGGAGGCCCGGGTGCGCGCCTCGGTCCGGGCGTTCGTCCAGCTCCTGCTCGACGATCCCCGCAAGGGCCGGGTCGCCATCATCGAAGCCGTCGCCGTCCCTGCCCTGCGGCAGCGCCGCACCCAACTGTTGCGCCACCTGGCCCACGAATCGGCGCTCGAGGCGCGGGAACATTTCGGCTCCTCCCGGCGTGGCGAAACCGCCGACGAAACCGCCGGACTGCTCTTCATCGGCGGTATGGCCGAACTCGTGACCGCCTGGCTCGACGGCACCCTGCAGGTCTCCCCCGACGAGATCGTCGACGCGGCGGTACGCGTTCTGCTCGGCCTCTACCGCTGACGAGCCCAGCCCTACCACGCGCCCGTATCCGAGGCGACGGACCCCTTCTGCACGTTTCGACCGCCGGGTTGCGGGAACCGCGCCGGAAACCGGACGAATAAGGAGGGTGGCCGTGCCGGAGCTTCGAGACATCGCCGAGAACGGGCGGAAACCACAGCGGGTGGTGATCGTCGGCAGTGGATTCGCCGGATTCACCTGCGCCCGCAAACTCTGCCGCACCCTGGCCGCGGCGGGCGACGATACCGAGGTCCTCCTCGTCTCGCCCACCGACTACATGCTGTACACGCCGCTGCTACCGGATGTCGCGGGCGGGCTCATCGACCCCCGGTTCGTCGCCGTATCGCTGACCGACGCGCTGCCCCGGGTCCGGTTGATCGTCGCGACCGCGGAATCGGTCGACCTGGACCACAAGACGATCACCGTGGCCGGAGATCACCACGGCCCCCGCGAGCTGTCCTGGGATCGGCTGGTACTCACCCCCGGATCGGTCACCCGTTTGTTCGATGTGCCCGGACTGCCCGAACACGGCCGCGGCCTGAAAACCGTCGCCGAAGCACTGTATCTGCGCGAACAGCTGATCCGGCAACTGGAACTCGCCGACCACGAAGACGATCCGGAAGTCCGGCAGGCCCGGCGCACCGTCGTCGTGGTCGGCGCGTCCTACGCCGGCACCGAACTGATCGCCCAGCTCCGCGCGCTCGCCGACACCTATGCGGCCCGCCGCGGTTTCGATCCGTCCGAGATCCGCTTCCTGCTGCTCGATACGGCCGACCGGGTGATGCCGGAGGTCGGCGAGAAACTGAGCGATCAGGTGCTGTCGGTCCTGCGCGCCCGCGGGATCGATATCCGGCTGGGGATGTCACTGAAGGAACTCACCGGCGATCATGTGGTACTCACCGACGGTACGACCGTGCCGACGTACACCGTCGCCTGGGTCACCGGCGTCACCGGAGCACCGGTCCTGAGCACGCTAGATCTGCCGATGGAACGCGGACGGCTGACAGTGGACGCCGATCTGCGGGTCCCCGGCCATCCCGAGGTATTCGCCGGCGGTGACGCGGCGGCGGTCCCGGATCTGACCCAGCCGGGAAAGATCACGCCACCCACCGCCCAGCACGCCACCCGGCAAGGCAGAGTCCTGGCCCGCAATGTGGCCGCGAGCCTGGGAATCGGTGCGCCGGTCCCCTACAAGCATCGCGATATGGGGCTGGTGGTGGACCTGGGTCCGCGTTTCGCCGTCGCCAACCCGCTGGGGCTTCGGCTCTCCGGCCTGCCCGCCAAAGCGGTTACCCGCGCCTACCACACATACGCGGTGCCCCGCGGGCTCAACCGATGGGCGATCACGCTGACCTACCTGACCAACGCGGTCACCCCGCGACCGCTGACCCTGCTCGGTCTGGTCAGTCCGGAGGAAGCCAGTTTTCACGCCAGCGAAGGAATCCGGCACCAGGTGTAGCCGGGTGGGCGGCCGCCGCGAACTGTCGGCGGCCGCATTTCGGCAGCCGGTATGCCCGATACCCGGCGATCGCCTCACCGCACCGCGACCGGGGCCGGCCCACCGGCGATCCGAGTGAGAACTTCGGCGAGCGCCTGTTCGACATCGGCGGTCTGGTCGTCCGGGCTACCGCGGGTATGGGCCGCAACGGTGAACCCCGGTCCGAAGGATGCCGACGCGACCTCCGGCGGCGGCAGGTCCGACCAGCCCCATTTAGTGCCCTGGACACCGGGCAGCCGCGCGGTACCCCAATTCTGCTGGGTGCCGTCGGCGGCGACGGGCGGCGCACTCGCCATCCATCCGAAGATCGGCGAGGCGGGATCGGTGGCCTGTTTGGCGGCCAGGAAATCGACGATATCGGCCGTACTGGTCGTGGCGGTGTTCCAGCCGGCGGCCGCGGCGGTCTGCGCCAGACCGTACTCCGCGGCGATCGCGCCGATGGCCTGCGGGTATTTTGCGGCCACGGTATCGGCGGCCGCATCGTCGGAGAGCCGGATCATCCGTTCCGCGAGCATCCGGTCCGCGGCGGAGCCGTCACCGCGGCGCAGGGCGTAATCGGCCAGATAGAGCTTGGCCATCGACAGCGCACTACGGGTTTCGAACTCGTTCGGCGTCCCCCAGCGCAGCCCGTTCGGTCCGCGCACCGAGACCGCGCTACGCGCCGGCACGCTCTCGGCCGGAACGCCCGGCGGTCCCGGTGGCGGTAACGGTTGCGCGATCGCCGGCACCGGACCGGAACAGGCGGCGGCGATCAGGGTCGCCAGGATAAAGGTGCGGTAGCTCATGGCTCGCCTCGTTCCGATTCGGGACACTGCCCACCGATCGCGCATACCCCTCCACCGAGAAACGAACCGGCGGGGCTGTCTTTCCCGGCGGCGCGGTCACCCGCCGATATACGCGACCGGGACCGGGACTGCGGGGCAGCGACGGTAGGCTGAGCGCACAGTCGACCGCGACGGTCGGCCGGCGGCGGTCACGGATGATCCACCGGCGAAACGACACCTGTGCAGAGATCGGTTACCACATGACGGCAAAAGCCGCCGAATACGCTGTTCCCGCCGACCGGACCGACGAACCGCGTCCCGCCCGCACCACCCGGGCCAGCGACTATTCCGGGTTGCTGCGGCAGGTGCGCGACGCGGGCCTGCTGGACCGCCGGCCCCGCTATTACGTCTGGAAAGCCGCGGCCGTCCTGTTCGCGTTGGTCGCCGGATGGACCGCTTTCGTCCTGATCGGCGAGTCGTGGTGGCAGCTCGGTACCGCGGCGTTCCTGGCCGCGGTTTTCGCGCAGCTGGCCTTCCTCGGCCACGATGCGGGGCACCGGCAGATCACCGGCCTCCGCAATCGCGACTATCTGCTGGGGATCCTTTTCGGGAACCTCGCGATCGGGGTCGGTATCGGCTGGTGGACCAGCAACCACAACCGGCACCACGCGCACCCCAACACCGAGGACGCGGATCCCGACATCATGGGGGTGCTCGCGCATTCGAGCCTGCGCGCCCGCGCCGGTCAGGGTCTGCGCCGGGTGATCTTCCGGTATCAGGGCTGGCTGTTCTTCCCGATGCTGCTGCTGGAAGGCTGGAGCCTGCACTTCTCGAGTGTCCGCGCCATCGTACGGCGCGATATCCCCCGGCGCGGCCTGGAGGCCGGGACGCTGCTCGCGCACGCCGCCGGATACCTCACCGTCGTCTTCCTGGTGTTGCCGCCGCTGCAGGCCGTCGTCTTCATCGTGGTGCAGCAGGGTCTGTTCGGGCTGTACATGGGATCCACCTTCGCGCCGAACCACAAGGGTATGGAGGTCCTGCCGGCCGGTGACAACACCGACTACCTGCGCCGCCAGGTCCTCACCGCACGCAATGTCCGCGGGGGATTCCTCGTCGACACCGCCTTCGGCGGCCTCAACTACCAGATCGAACACCATCTGTTCCCGTCCATGCCCCGCCCCAACCTGCGGCGGGCCCAGCCGATCGTCGCCGCGTACTGCGCCGATCTCGGGGTGCCCTACTGCGAGACCGGTGTGATCGCCTCCTACGTCCAGTCCATCGGGCATCTGAACACCGTCGGACGATCCACCCGCACAGCGGTCGCGGCGGGTAGCGCACCATAGAAGGTCCCGCCGGTCCCCGCTTTGCGTGCGGGCGACACGTTTGCCCGCGGTGAGCACACACTTCGTGGCCCTGTCCCGTCACAGCCGTTCGACTGTGACGGTGGTGCCGCTGTCGGCAAGATGGTCCGGTTACGGTCTCGGGTCCACGCGCCGCGGCGGACCGGACCGGTCGTCTGCCATAGGTGGCGGGGGCGGCACATCGACACCCAGATTCAGCAACGATGATCGGACCACGACATCCCATGAGGTGTGCTGGGTCGCGGCGAGGCGACAGCGCTGTTCGGCATCGGCGACCACCCGGCGGTGTGCCTCGAGTTCGGCGGTCATGGCCTGGATCTGCCGCGACAGCGGTTCCACCATCTGCGCGGCCGCCTGAGTGAGAACCTGAACCGCATCGGCCCGGCGCTTACGCCTGCTGAGCAGCCCTGCCGCGCAGACACCGCCGACACCGGTCACCAGGCCGCCGAGGACAGAAGCCAGTTCGGTGATCATGCTGTCCTCCTCTGTGACCGGCCGGATCTGCGCATCGCCCTCAGGCGCGGCGGTCGGTGGTGGGATCGCGGAAACCGGGAATCTTCAGGGCCGCTCCGATAACACCGAGCGCTTCGGCGGTCGTCCGGTCGCCCAGGAAGTCCCAGCCCGGGAAATCCGCGCCGCGCGCGGTTCCCGATCCGGCGAGCTGATCCAGCGCGAGCCCGACGTGTTTGTCGAGATAATGCAGCATGGTCCGGACGGTGACCTGTTCACCGTGGTAGTTCGTGATCTTCTCTTCGAGGAACGCCATGTCCTCACTCCTTCCGTCCAGAAGTGCCTGTACATCCCGGCGGAAGGCGTTCATATCGATGCCCGCCGGGTCGATCTTTCCCTCGCTGGAGTACTCGTGGTGCGCCACGCAATCGCCGGAGCCGCGGCCGAGGCGGCGCAGGATCGCGGCGCAGCCGCGTGTGTAGGCGTCGAGCTGGGCGGGGGTCCAGTCCCAGGGTGGAGTGCCGCGGGAGACGGCTTCGATCCCGATCGTGTGGTAGTTCGCATTGTCGGTGGGCCAGCCCGGCCAGCTGCCGCGACCGGCGTGCCAGCAGACCCCGACGGCGATCACCCGGTAGCTGCCGTCCTTCTCGAGTACCAGCTGGGCGAGTGGCCCCGGTAGCCCGGGACGTCCGTCCTGCACGATGCGCCAGTCGTTCGGCCCGCCACCGGCCGTGTGATGGCACAGCACGCCGCGGATATCGAGGAAGTCGCCGTGGCCGCGCTGCCGCCAGCCGTCGTGTTCGACAACGGCCAGGCCGGCGTCGCGCAGTACATCGGCCAGCCATATCGGGTCGCCGCTCCAGCTCATCGGACCCTCCTGCCCTCGTGCGATTCGCGGGCGCCCCGGCATGTCCGGTGGCGCCTGCCATCCGGCCGCAATCGACACAGTTCGATGTCCTGAACTGCGGTGATAGGCAACCGCTCTACTTCAGAGTAGGCCCGATATGTTCACTTTTCAACCCATATCAGTCGCTAAATACCCCCATACGGTCCCTTCGGCTAGGGCTGCACCCCGCCGCCGTGCCGAAGCTATCGGGCACTTGATTAAGACCCTGCCCGCTCCCAGAATGGTCGACATGAATGCGACGCCCGCCGAGTCGGAGGATGCGACCGCCGAGGAGGCGAGGCTGGACGCGGCGCTGGGCGCGGAAGTGCGCGCGATGCGCGCCCGCCGCGGCTGGACCCAGGAGGCGCTGGCCGGGGAAACCGGCTACAACAAGAAAACCATCGCCCGGCTCGAACACGGCGAGCGGGCAATGACCGTCACGCAGCTGTACAAGATCTGCCGGGCGTTCGGGATCCGCCCCAGCGAGCTAGTCGGTGCCGCGGAGAAAGAAGTCGGCATCCAGTAACTGCGACGGGTCCACGCCGCGGCGGCGCGCCTCGACGACGAACGACGACACCGTCGTCGTGGCGGGATCATCGTCCAGACGGTCCGCCATCGCCGCGGCGGGATCCCGAGCTTCTTTGCCCATGAGCGTTTTCCAGTTCTTACCGATCCACGCTCGCGAGGTCGATCCCGCATTCCCCACCGAGCCCGACAGTTCTACTCGACACCCTCGACGAGGGCCAACGCATTGAGCCGGGCACAGGCTCTTCACCCGAACCCGACGACGAGTGTAATTTCTCTCGCGCGATCCGCCCAGCGCCGGAAGGAACATCACGGCAACCCGTTTCGCGTCACGATCCGAACTGCCGTGCGACAGCAGGCTGTTCGGGCACGGGCATCGAGCGGGCGCGGGTGCGGCCGGCCGGCGCACATAGGTAAAACCTATGCCTTCCGCTGCCTTTTCGTCTTTGCTTGCCGCCCCATTTCCGGCCTACCGTCGAAAAGCCCGGCAGGGATACGCAAGAGAACTCCGAAACAGTTGCCGCCCAGCCATTCTCACCATTCGACACCGGGCGGACGAGTACGCAATCGAAAGGAACGGTGGCAATGACCACTGTCGGAAACACGTCGGCGACCGCAGAACTCACCGGGAAACGGGCGCTGGTCACGGGTGGTTCCCGCGGAATAGGCGCAGCCGTCGTGCGCCGATTCCTCGACGCCGGCGCCGAGGTGCTGGCGACCGCCAGATCGGCCACGAATGCCGTGCCGGACGGCGCCACATTCGTGGCCGCCGATGTCCGGACGATGGACGGTGCGCGAGCACTCGCCGCGGCCGTACAGGAAACGTTCGGCGGGGTGGATATCGTGGTCCACAATGCGGGTGGGGCCCGGCCGCACCGGGGTAGCTCGGATATTCCCGATGCGGAGTGGCGGGACGCTCTGGAGCTGAATCTGCTGGCCGCGGTGCGGCTGGATGCGCTGCTGACACCGGGGATGCGGGACCGGGGGTCGGGCGCGATCGTGCATGTCTCCTCGGCCGCCGTCCCCGCCCCGGTGGCACAGTTCCTGCACTACACCGCGGCGAAGGCGGCACTGGAGAACTACAGCCTGGGCCTGGCAACGGAACTGGCGCCGTTCGGGGTCCGGGTCAACACGGTATCGCCCGGACGGACCGCGACGCCCGGCGGTGCGACAACGCGGGCGCAGTGGGCAGACCTCGATCCGGCGGCGGCCCGGATCGATACCCCGGCCGTCCCACTGGGACGCGAGGGCCGGCCCGCCGATATCGCCCACGCGGTGCTGTTCCTCGTCTCCGACAATGCGAGCTGGCTCACCGGAGGCAGTCTGGTCGTGGACGGCGGCGAGTTCCACCGGGGCTGATACCCACGGCACGGCGGGTGGTGGCCCCTGTCAGGGCACCGGCGCGAGGCGGTCCGAACCGGTCCAGTTCTCCCCGCGCAACAGCTCGAGCAGGGCCGCTTCCGCCGGTCCCGCGCGGTGCCGGACCACGGCGACGACGGGTTGCGTCACGCTCGGGAACACCGGGCGCGCGAGTTGTTCGTAGCCAGGGGGTACCGCGGAGGCCGGCACGAGCGTCACGCCCAGCCCGTGGGCGGCCCACCGCACGGCCGTCGCCGTCTGCGATACCCGGCCGACCGTTTCCGGGGCGAGCGCGTTATCGCGCAGGACGGCCGTCAGCACCCCGTCGAGCGCACTGTCGTGACCGAACCGTATCCACGGATCTCCCGCCAGGTCGCGTAGTTCGATCCGGTCCGCGGCGAGCCGTGGGTGCCCGGCACTCAGCACCACGACGAACTCCTCGTCACCGAGGGGGTGCGCATTTTCGGGGGTTTTCTCGCATTTCGCCATCAACGCGAGGTCGAGTGCGCCGCGGCGGCACAGCTGGTCGAGTTCGGTGGCGCTCGGCTCCTCGAACACGGTGGCCTCGACCCGTGGAAAGCGGCGGCGTAGCGTCTCGAGTGCGCGCGGTAGCTGCCGCGCGCCGAAACCCAGCTGCACCGCGACCACCAATTCGCCCACCAGTTCGACGGAATCGGCCCGCGCCGCGGCCCTTGCCCGCCGGGACGCGTTCACCGCGACCGCCGCCTCGCGCAGGAATGCCCGCCCGGCCACCGTGGGCACCAGGCCGGTCGGCGTACGAGCGAACAGCTGGACGCCGAGTTCCCGTTCGAGACCACGGATCTGCTGCGATATCGACGGCTGGGCGACACGGAGCAGTTCCGCTGCCGCGGTCACCGAGCCCGCCTCGGCAACGGTCAGAGCGTACTCGTATTGGCGCAGCGTCATTCGTCATCCTCCCGGGGTGAACCCGCGCCCACCCGTTCAGGTCGTGTGCTCGATATCCCCGGGGGTAGTGCGGCCGTCTACGAGGTGGTCCGCCGCCCGCGCGGGCGGGCAGCGCCCCGGTACACCGGAACCGGTTTCCCGGTCACCGTATTCCCCGGTCCCGGCAACAGCGCGCCTGCTTCCGCAAGGGGTACGGCCCGGCCGCACGATTCGGGGAAACACCACGATCAGGCGGCCGCAGTGTCCAGCAGCATCGGCGAAATCGCCGCTCGCTGTCACGGCGGCGTGCGGGTCGCCTCGGCCGGGGCCAGCGGCGTCGCGGACGGGACGGATCCGGTTCTGGCACGATCGAAGCCGGTACCGCCGCCCGGCGTCGCGGCGGCAACGACGGCACGACGAGAGGACCGGCCCCGACCGTGGATATGCACTCCGGTACGAGCGAGCACACCGCGCACGACCGCAAGGCAGAGATCGTCGAGGTTTTCACCGACGCCTTCGGTGACATGATCGCCACCGATCCGGACGCCTTCCGCAAGAAATTCCGCAAAATGGCCGATAATCCGTTCGCCTTCTACCGCGGCTCGGCCTGCCTGTTCTACCACGATATGGCCGCGATCGAGGATCCGTGGGCCGACGAACGTACCGGCCGGATCTGGATCCAGGCCGATCTGCATGCGGAGAACTTCGGCACCTATATGGATTCCGCGGGCCAATTCGTATTCGACGTGAACGATTTCGACGAGGCCTATCTCGGCGCATTCACCTGGGATATCAAACGGTTCTGCGCCAGTGTGGCACTGCTGGCCCGCCGCAAAGCCGTCTCCGATGCCGATATCGAGGAATTGATCGCTACCTACGTGCGGTCCTACGTGCGTATGGTGCGCGCCTTCAACGACGGCACCCGCGACGAACAGGATTTCAAACTACATCTGCGGAATACCACGGGCCCGGTGCACGATGTGCTGCTGGACGCCCGGATGAACACGCGCACCGCATTGCTGGCCGGCACCACGGTGGTCGAGAACTACGAGCGCCGGTTCCGGCCGGGCAAGGGCGTCCGCAGCCTCGACGACGACGAGCGCGCACTCGTCCTGGACGCGTTCACCCGCTACCTCGACACCATTCCGGAGCACAAGCGGTTCCGCAGCATCACCTATGAGGTCAAAGACATCGTGGGCCGCAAAGGTTTCGGGATCGGCTCGGCGGGCCTGCCCGCGTACAACATCCTCGTGGAGGGCCAGACAGAAGCCCTGGAGAACGACGTGATCCTGTCGATGAAACAGGGGAATGTGGCCGCACCGAGCCGGATCGTGCGCGACGAGCGGATCCGCGAATACTTCCACCACCACGGGCACCGCACCGCCGTCTCCCAGCGCGCGCTCCAGGCCCACGCCGACCCGTGGCTCGGGTACACCGAGATCGGCGGAGAAGGCTACATCGTCTCCGAACTCTCCCCGTACGTCAACGACCTCGACTGGTCCGACCTCACCGAACCCGCCGAGATGCGGCCGGTCATCGAATATCTCGGCCAGGCTACCGCGGGAATGCACTGTGTCTCCGACGCCGACTCCGAGCAGACCCTGGTCGATTTCCAGAGCGAGGAGGCGATCATCGCGGCCATCGGCTCCGACGAGGTCGAATTCGTCCGCGATATGGTCGAATTCGGTCAGAGTTACGCCCGCCGTACCCGCGAAGACCACGAACTCTTCATCGATGCCTTCCGCAACGGCGATATTCCCGGCCTCGAACGATCGACACGGAACGCCTGACCGGTCACCGCACCGGGCGCGGCATATGTGCAGGGCAGGCCGAGGGTCCGACAGGCGGTGAACGCGCCCGGCTCGCGCAACTCACAGGGGTCGGGTCCGGATATCGCGACGCAGACCCGTGCGAACAACGCAGCCGAGATCCGGGACCCATGGCCCGGGGGTCCACTACGTCCCGGGAGTGGCAGGGGCACGCTTCCTACAGCTGTCCGTTCGGATCGTCCCGCGCCCGCACGAGGAACCGGCGTTCGGCGTTGTCGTGCGACAGGTCGATCGCCTTGGTGTAGGCGGCGTACGCCCGGGGCGGGGGGCCCCGGCCGGCGGGCCACGGGGGGGGGGCCCCCCCCGCGGGGGGGGGCCCCCGCGGCGGCGAACGGCCGTACCGCCGCGGCGGCTGACTTTCACGCCACATCAGGCCCTTCATGATGGCGGCTTGGGGGATCTCCTCGACGGAGATGATTCCTTCGGGGGCATTGCAGACCCAGTCGATGCGTTCGGGAGTGAACCACCGTTCGGTGCGCTGGCGGACTTCGTCGAGCGTGATGCCCAGGCCGTCGGCGAGTCCGCGAACTTGTCCGCTCGCCGGCGTCTCGGTCGACTACTACGTGCGAATGGAACGCGGCAGCCTCGCCGGCACATCCGAAAGCGTCCTGGACTCCCTGGCCACCGCCCGGCAACTGGACGAGCCGAACGTGACCACCTCTTCGCCCTCACCCGCGAAGCCGGAACCCGCAGCAACCGGCGCAGGCGCACCGCCCCCGCGACCGTGCGGCCCGTTCTCCAACAGGTTCTCGACGCGATCACCGAGGCACCGGCCTGGTTCCGCAACGGCCGCCACGACGTCCTGGCCACGAACCAGCTGGCCCGCGTGCCCTCTACAGTCCGGTCTTGGCCGACCCCCGCCGGCGCGCCAACACCACCCGTTTCATCTACCTCGAACCCGAACGGGCCCAGGAATTCTTCGTCGACTACCAGAAGTTCGCCGAAGACGCCGCCGCCATGCTTCGCTTGGAAGTCGACCGCAACCCCCCACGACAAGGCATTGATCGAACTCGTGGGCGAGCTGTCCACCCGCAGCGAACTGTTCCGGCAACGCTGGGCGTCCCAAGACGTCCGCTTCCACCGCTCCGGCCGCAACGCCTGCGGCACCCCGTCGTCGGATAGCTCGACCCAGTACTCAGGGCCAGGCCGTAAACCCTTCGTGCCGGACCGTCCATGAGCCGTCGTCCGGGAAGCCCGGGCAGTCCGTGGGCCCGCCTGTCCAGCCGGCGACCATGAGTGAGACCGCCGCGAGCAGGGCGCCGTTGGCGGGCAGGTAGATCGGGAGCAGGCTGCCGATCTGTGGGCTGTGGCCGACTCGGTTGACGGTGTTCTTCGGCGTATCCATCAGCAGGGCGCCGATCGCCAGATCGGGGCGGCCGACTCTGGTCGCGGTCATCGCCATCACGGGGAAGTCCCAGCCCCACGCTGTATTCCACTGCCAGTCGGCGTGCAGGTCGAGCAGGGTCGCGGCCATGGTGTCGCGATCGATGAGCGGCGTGCCGGGAACCATTCCGAGGGCACACAACAGCGAGGGATGGTCGTCCCGGCGCAGATACGGCTCGGTCGCGATCGCCTGATAGATCCCGCCGTCCTGGTGCGGCCGGGTGAGCCCGTCCTGGACGCGCTGCCAGTGTGCGCGCCGCGGTAGACCGAGTCGTTCCTGCCAGTGCTGCGCGATCTCGAGGCCCCACCACCAGTAGGCGAGTTCGAAGGTCGGGTCGGCGGTCGTCGTGGCGTCGTAGAACTCCTGGGCCGGCACCAGCGGCGCCGGCAGGTGATATGTCCCGGCGCGTTCCTCGGTGAAATCGGCCATGAATTCCGCGGTCTGCTCGACCAATTCGGAATAGCGCGCCACTAATTCTTGCCGGGCGGTCTCGTCCTTCTTGTTCCGATAGACGAGTTCGAGCAGATACAGCGGATGCGGTTGCTGCCAGATGAGCAGCGCGCCGATATCCGATGGACTCTCTCGGCCTTCCGGGCCGACCGCCTTGGGCCAGCGCACTCCGGCGTAGCGTTGCCGCTGCGCGGTGGCGCGGGCCGATTCGAGGATGGACAGATACCACCCGAGGCTGCGTTCGAGCAGTTCCGGTCTACCCCAGGCAGCGAAATGCGCGGCATGCCACCAGTGCATCTCGAGGTGGAACTTGCCCTGCCACGAGTTCGTGACCAATCCGGTCTCCGCCGGCGGCAGGCTGCC
>NZ_JARWOV010000249.1 GCF_029868855.1 Nocardia carnea
TTGTTTTGGTTTGCGTCCCCACCCGCGCCCCGCCGGTTGCCTAAAGCGGGGGGGGTTAAGGGGGCGTGCCACCCGCCCGGGCGGTCCCCACCTTGGGGCCCGCGGCCGGTAACCCCATTGCCTATCTGTACGAGCAGCGCCGCTTCGAAGTGCCCAGCGATCAGATCTCCAACGATATGAAGCTGGCCATCGTCTCCATCGAGGACAAACGCTTCGCCGACCATCACGGTGTGGACTGGCAGGGCACCATCCGTGCCTTCCTCACCAACACCAGCAGCGGTGAGGTACAGCAGGGCGCCTCCACGATCGACCAGCAGTATGTGAAGAACTTCAACCTGCTGGTGGTCGCGAAAACCGATGCCGAACGCCGGGCCGCCATCGAGACCACGCCCGCGCGCAAGATCCGTGAGATCCGCATGGCGCTCACCCTGGACAAAGAGCTGAGCAAGGACGAGATCCTCACCCGGTATCTGAACCTGGTCCCGTTCGGCAACTCCTCCTACGGCATCCAGGACGCCGCCCAGACCTACTTCGGCATCGATGCGAAAGACCTGAACGTCGCACAGTCGGCAATGCTCGCCGGGATGGTGCAGAGCAGTTCGAAGCTGAATCCCTACACCAACCCGGAGGGCGTGACCGTCCGCCGCAACACCGTCCTGGACACCATGATCCAGAACATCCCCAGCCGGGCCGAGGAATTCCGGGCGGCGAAGGCCCAGCCGCTGGGCGTGCTGCCGGAACCGAAGGGTCTGCCGCAGGGCTGCATCGCCGCCGGTGACCGCGGCTTCTTCTGCGACTACGCGCTGCAGTACCTGGCCGAGGCCGGGCTGAGCCAGGAACAGATCCAGAAGGGCGGATACCTGATCCGCACCACCCTGGATCCCGCCGTGCAGGACGCCGTGAAACGTTCGGTCACCGAGCACGCCGATCCGCATCTGCCGAATATCGCCGAGGTGATGTCGCTGATCGGCCCCGGCAAGGACAAACATCCACTGCTGGCGATGGCCAGCAGCCGGACCTACGGCCTGAACCGAGAGGCACACGAGACGCTGCTCGCCCAGCCGTATTCGATGGTCGGCGACGGCGCGGGATCGGTGTTCAAACTGTTCACCACGGCGGCGGCGATGGAGAAGGGCATGGGTATCAACGCCCAGCTCGACGTTCCGGGCAGGTTCGACGCCCGCGGGATGGGTAACGGCGGCGCCCCCGGCTGCCCGCCCGCTACCTACTGCGTCGAGAACGCCGGTAACTACCGGTCGCCCATGTCGGTGACCGAGGCCCTGGCGACCTCTCCCAACACCGCTTTCGTGAAACTCATCCAGGCCGTCGGGGTGACCCCTACGGTGGATATGGCGGTCCGTCTCGGCCTGCGCTCCTACACCGAGCCGGGGACCTCCGGCTTCGACAACCAGAGCCTGGCCGACATGATCAAGGGCCAGAACCTGGGTTCGTTCACCCTCGGCCCGGTCGCGGTGAATCCGCTGGAGTTGTCGAATGTGGCGGCCACCTTGGCTTCCGGCGGGACTTGGTGCCCGCCCTCGCCCATCGCGGAGGTGATCGACCGGTACGGCAAACCGGTGCCGCTCACCGAGCAGGCCTGCGAGCAGGTCGTCGAACCGGGTCTGGCCGATACGCTCGCCAACGCGATGGGCAAAGACCACGATCCCGGCGGTACCGCCGGGGCCGCCGCCGCGGCGACCGGCTGGCAAGGGCCGGTGGCCGCCAAAACCGGGACCACCGAAAGCCACCGCTCTTCGGCGTTCGTCGGTTTCACCAATTCGATGGCGGGCGCGGCCTACATCTACGGCGACAGCCCCACTCCCGGCGAGATCTGCTCCTTCCCGCTGCGCAACTGCCCGGCCAGCGACGCCAACGGCCTGTTCGGCGGTAACGAACCCGCCCGGAGCTGGTTCAAGGCCGTCAAGGAGGCCTCGGTGAACTTCCCGCCGCCCGCCCTGCCGCCGGTGGACGAGAAGTATGTCCGCGGCGCGGAGAACGCCCAGGTCCCCGATGTGGTCGGAATGACGGCGGGCGAGGCGACGGCCGCCCTCACCGGCGCCGGTTTCAAGGTCACCTCGGTGACTTCGCCGGGTTCGGCGCCGAAGGGCACCGTCACCGGGTCGACCCCGAACGGTTCCGCTATTCCGGGTTCGCAGGTGACCATCTACCTCAGCGACGGCACCATCCGGCAGGCGCCGGAGCCTGGGCGTCCGCCCGCCTCGGCGCCGAACGCCCCCGGCTTGCCACCGCTACCGCCGTTCCTGCCACCGATCCCCATTCCGGTACCGATACCCCGGTGATCTCCGGCGGTGACGGCGCGGCGGACAAACTCTAGAGCCGCGCCTTCACCGCCGCCGAGATCCGGGAACCGTCGGCCTTCCCGGCGGCCAGCCCGGTCGCGACCTTCATGACCTGACCCATCTGCCGTTTACCGGGCCGCTCGCCCAGTTCCTCCGCGACCTGCGCGATGGCCGTATCGGCGAGATCGGCGACCTCCGCGTCGGTCAACTGGGTGGGCAGGTATTCGTCGATGACCCGCGCCTCGGCGTGCTCGTTGGCCGCCAGCTCGCCACGCCCCGCCTGGGTGTAGACCTCCGCGGCTTCGTTGCGTTTCTTCGATTCCTTGGTCAGCACCGCGACGACCTCCGCATCGGAGAGCTCCCGGGCTTCCTTGCCGGCCACCTCGGCCGTCTGCACAGCGGCGAGCAGCATCCGCAGCGTGTTGAGCCGAAGCGTGTCCTTCGCCTTCATCGCGGCGGTCATATCGGCGCGTAGCCTCGTTTTCAGTTCCGACATGGGCGCAACGGTAGCCGCTGCACCACGCCACGCCCATCGGATTATCCTTCCGCGCCGGGCGTGTCCAGCTGCGGTGATCGGATCGTTTCCCGAGGCCACGGGCTCGGCGAAGATGCGCGTGAGCAGGTAATCCGCCCGCTACAGCGCGGTAACTGTGGTTCAACACGCTGCGCACTGCGCCTGCTGGTCACCTATGCTGGGCAAATGCCCGTGATCTCGACGTCGGCCCTGCGCCGGACCGCGTTCGGCGCAGCCGGAGCCGCGGCTGCCGGAGTCGGCTACGCCTCACTGATCGAACGCAATGCCTTTGTTCTCCGCGAAGCCACCATGCCGGTACTGCGGCCGGGTTCGGCTCCGCTGCGGGTGCTGCATATCAGCGATCTGCACATGACCCCCGGGCAGAAGCTCAAACAGCAGTGGTTGCGTGAACTCGACCGCCTGGAACCGGACCTGGTGATCAACACCGGTGACAATCTGTCCCACCAGAAGGCCGTACCGGCAGTGGTGCAGTCGCTGGGGCCGCTGTTGTCGCGACCCGGTCTCTTCGTTTTCGGCAGCAACGACTATTTCGCCCCGGTGCCGAAGAACCCGCTGAAGTACTTCGACAAGAACCACAAGCGGGTCCACGGCGCCCCGCTGCCGTGGAAGGATCTGCGCGCCGCGTTCACCGAACGCGGCTGGCTGGATCTCACCCACATCCGCCGCGATATCGAGGTGGGCGGTATCCGAATCGCCAGCGCGGGCGTCGACGACCCGCATATGCAGCGCGACCGCTACGACACCATCGCCGGGGCCCCGAACCCGCTGGCCGATCTGCGGCTGGGCCTCACCCATTCGCCCGAGCCGCGAGTACTGGACCGCTTCGCCGAGGACGGCTACGACCTGGTGCTGGCGGGTCATACGCACGGCGGCCAGCTGTGCCTGCCCGGTTACGGCGCCCTGGTGACCAATTGCGAAATCGACCGCTCCCGTGTGAAGGGCCCGTCCAAATGGGGCGCCCACACCCGGCTGCACGTCTCCGCCGGTATCGGCACCTCACCGTGGGCGCCCTACCGCTTCTGCTGCCGCCCCGAAGCGACGCTGCTCACTCTGGTGGCAGTGCCGCCGACGAAGCCGGCCACCGATTCCGGCCGGGGTGTCTCCACCTCGCAGGCGGTGGCCCGATAGGTCTTGCTTCCGAAGAAAACCGGCCTCGAGCTGCCGGTTTCTTTTCCGGACCGGACCTGGGGTAAGCTACCTCAGGTCCGCTTCACGGGGTGTGGCGCAGCTTGGTAGCGCGCTTCGTTCGGGACGAAGAGGTCGTGGGTTCAAATCCCGCCACCCCGACTCGTGTGGTCGAGACACGATAGACCCCTGATCAGTTCTTCTGGTCAGGGGTTTTCTCGTGTGCGGATCGATTTTTCCCGGTCAGTGCGGATATTGCCGCACCGAGTTCCGAGCCGGTGGGCAGGACGCCGTCCGGGTGGCTCATCCACTGCATGACCAACCCGTTCAGCAGGAGCATGTAGAGCCCGCCGAGGGCCCGGGCCTGCGCCGGATCGAGATCCGGATGCGTTTCGGCCAGCGTGGTCGCGATTTCCGTGGCCCCGATTTCGCTCAGCTCCCCCATCCGCCCCTGTTCACTGGGCGTCCGGTGGACCCTCACCAAGTTCTCCACACTCGCTACCAGAACCTCCCGGTTGCGCTCGAACAATTCGGCGATCCCCTCCCAGACCTGCGGGAACGCCGCGGCAGGTGACTGCCCCGCAGTGGCGCGGATCCGGAGTTCGAGGTCGTCGCCGATCACCCGGCCGGTCTCGTCGGTGAACGCTTCGGTGAGAAGCCGATCCTTGGATCCGAAGTGGTATCCGATGGCGGCGAGACTCACGCCGGCCTGGGTGGCGATATCCCTGGCCGTGGTCGCGGCGAATCCGCGCTCGTAGATGCAGGTGCGCGCGGCAGCCAGCAGGTCCTCCTTGTTTCCCATGACAACACTCTAACCATTCGTCTTAGACGTTTGTACTAGACATCTGTTCTACACCTGTGTTAGACATTTGTCTAAGACATTCGATCAAATTCAGCGAGGAACCGATGACCACACATTCCAGCGCCACCGCCCCCAGTGTGCTGATCTCCGGCGGCGGGATCGCCGGCAACGCCGTCGCCCTGCAACTGTCCCGAGCGGGTATCCGGCCGACCGTGATCGAACGCGCACCAGCCCCCCGCCCGGGTGGCCAGGCCGTCGACCTCCGTGGACCCAGCCGGACCGTCGCCGAACGGATGGGCCTGATGCCCGGGATCCGCCGGCACCAACTCGACGAACGCGGCATGCTCCATGTCGATACCGCCGGACGCGAGATCGTCCGTATGCCCGCGGACCTCTTCGGTGGCAACGGCGCGGTCGCCGAGATCGAGATAACCCGCGGCGATCTGAACCGGGTTCTACTGGACGCAATCTCCGATGCCGCCGGCGAACCGGGCAATCCGGGCGTGGACTACCGGTACGGGGAATGGATTCGCGACCTGCGCGAACACAGCGGCGGCGTCCAGGTCGACTTCGCCTCGGGTGCGTCCCAGGAATTCGACCTGGTGATCGGCGCAGACGGTCTGCACTCGGCGACCCGCCGGCTGGCCTTCGGACCGGAAGAACAGTTCAGCACCTATCTCGGCGCCTACACGTCGTACTTCACCATGCCGACCCCGGCCGGAATAGAACCGCACTGGATGACCATGTACTCGATACCCGGCGGAATCGTGGCCGGGCTGCGACCCGATGCGAACCCGGCCACCTCGAAGGCGCTGTTCACCATCCGGACTGCCCACGATCCGGCACTGCGGCGCGATACCGCGGCCCAGCAGGAACTCATCCGGACAAGCCTCGCCGGCGGCGGCTGGGTGACCGCCACCATCCTCGACGCGATGGCGCAGGCCGAGGATTTCTACTTCGACGAGATCGCGCGGATCACCATGCCACACTGGACCACCGAACGGGTCGCGCTGGTCGGCGACGCCGGCTACTGCGGGTCACCACTGAGCGGCCAGGGCACGGCCATGGCGCTGGTGGGCGCCTACGTGCTGGCCGGGGAGATCGCCCGTACCCCGCACGACCCGGCCGCCGCCCTCACCCGGTACACCGAAACCCTGCGACCGTTCGTCGAAACCGCACAGCAGTTGCCGCCGGGCGGAGTGAAGGGGATGGCCCCGCGCACCAGGACCGGTATCCGCGCCGCACACGCCTTCGTCCGCCTCGCGACATCACGGGTGATGCAGCCGTTGATGACCCGCATGCTGTCGGAGACCGAGACCTACACCCTCCCGGAATACCCGCCGGCCCAACCTGCGCACAGTTGATTTCACCGCTCGCCTCCATGCACCGGACGCGTGGACCTCACCGGCCCGGCGCAGCGGCCGGTCGGCCGGACCGCGAACCACCACACGCTGTATCAACGATGACGAAACTGTGCGCCGGCGATCGGCGGGTCGGTATCGAGACTTTCTCGAACGACCGTTGCACCGGCGACCACGTGGGGTGGACGGCAAGTAGCGGTGCTCTGATCGGAACGCAGCCGCGCGCTTTCCAGTCGGCCTGGGCGTCACTCACCGGTGCTGCCCGCGTGCCCGGCCGCGGGCGGCGGGGACACGCGGACCGGTGGCGCGGCGGGTGCCGATCGCGGCGGGCCGGACGGGACGGTTCGCACCGCGACCCATCCGCACCGAGAGGGCACCGCCGACCAGCAACATCCGCATCATGCGTTCGGCGGCATCGGTGAGCAGACGTTCGGCATCGGCCACCGCGTCGGCGAGGGCCATCGGCACCGGGATGATCGAGGCTATGGCACCGATGCCGACATCGTGGACCGACGGCGCCCCCTCCCCCAGCGAACCGGCCAGTGCGACCACCGGCACCCCCCGGGCGCGGGACCTACGGGCGATTTCGGCCGGTACCTTGCCGTGCGGGGTCTGCAGGTCGATCGCGCCTTCCGCAGTGATCACCAGGTCCGCCCGGGCGATCCGGCGGTCGATATCCGCTCCGGTGAGGCCGGAGTCCAGCAGTGCGTCGAACCGGGAGCGCAGCACCGCACCCACTCCGCCGGCCAGCCCCGCGCCGAGCCCGCCGGATGCGCCGGTCACCGGTCCGATGCGCAGGTCGCCGGGTGCCCGGCCATCGCGTTCGAGTATCGCCGCCCAGTTGTCCAGCGCGAGCGACAGCGCTTCGACCTGGGCTGGTGTGGCTCCCTTCTGCGGGCCGAACACGCGCGCGACACCGCGGGGGCCGCAGAGCAGGTTGTGCGGATTGCCCGCCACCACGATTTCGGCACGAGACAGCCGGGGATGCAGGCCGGACAGGTCGAGCCGGGCAGCTCGCGTGAGTTCGTAACCTCCGCGTCCTATTTCGCGGCCGTATCGGTCGAGGATGCGGGCTCCCAGGGCTTGTAGCGCACCGGCGCCACCGTCGCAAGTCCCGGAATCACCGCAGCCCACCACGATCCGCTCCGCGTCCGAGTCGAGTGCCGCGGCTATGAGCTGCCCGACCCCGAATGTCGTGGTGGCGCCGGGGTCTCGGCGGTCGCGCGGTACATGCCGCAGTCCCGCGGCGGCGGCTACCTCGACCACGGCCGTCTTCGCTGCCGGGAACCCGAGCCCGGCCCACTGGGCCCGCACCGGGATGTTCACCGGCCCTGTCACCTCGAGATGATGCAGTGTGCCACTCGTCGCGGCGGCGAGCATGGCGGCAGTGCCCTCGCCGCCGTCGGCGATCGGGGCGAGATCGACGTGTACGCCGGGCAGGACTCGGCGCAGCCCCGCGGCGATGGCATGCGCCACGGATTCCGCCCCGAGACTTTCCTTGAATCCGCTGGGTGCCACGAGGATGCGTTGCGGAACGGGTACCGACATGGTGGTGCCTTTCGAGAGAGCCGACCACACGGGTCAGGGGGTGGGACTCAGACCCAGCTGCGGCCAGACCCAGACCGCGAACGCGAGGAGTAGTGCCACCGACAACGGGGCGAGGACGGCGGAGTAACGCAGCAGATGTTCCGGCCGGAATCCCGGAACGGTGTCCGATGCGGCGAAGACTGCCATCGGTTTGGCCGAACTGGTCATGGTGTGGCAGAAACCGGCCGCGGCCGTGGACAGGAAGGCCGCCGCCGCGGCATCCACGCCGACTGCCGGGGCGGTCGCGGCGATGATCGGCACGAGCACGGCCGAACGAGCCGAACGTGACTGGATCATCAAGTGGGCAAGCAGGGAAACGACCACGGTCAGCACCAGGAAGACCGCACCGGCCGCCGGTCCCAGCGAACGCACCGGATCGAAGACGAGTCCGGCGAGCCACGCGGACGCGCCGCTGGTCGTCAGCGCGATACCCAGGCACAGCGTGGCGGCCATGAACAGCAACAGCGTCCACGGGATGGTCTTCGCGGCGGCCGGCAGCGTGGTCCCGCCTATTTTCGGCGCGGTGGCGAGCAGGGCACCGAGCACGGCGACAACCGCCGGGTCCACACCGTGCCACGCCTCGGTGCACCACAGCACCACAACGGCCGCGAGCACGGCGAGTACCCGGCGCTGGGGTGCGGACAGCGGTCCCCGCACATCCGACCCCGCAGCATCGGCAAAGGCCGCCGCGGGCACGGTGAGCGGAGTGCGGCGTTCGGGGCGGTCGGCGAACAGCACCAGCGCGATCTCCGCGGCCAGATGCGACCACACCACCGCGAGCGGGAGACCGAGGATCAGCCACTGCCCGAAGTGATAGCCCGTGCCGGTGGCCGTCGCGACGATTTCGCTGGTGATGAGATGCGCACCCGCGCCGAGCAGCGAACCGACCGCGGAGAACAAGATGACCGAGGGGACTCCTACCGCCAGCGCCAGCACCAGCTGGGGCCGATGCCGCAGTACCGCGGCAAGGGCCAGGAAGACCGGGAGTGCCAGCGCGGCGCGACCGGAGGTCGCCGGGATCGCGAAGGTGGTCACCAGCAGGACAACGGTGAGTAGATGCATCAGTTGCCGCGGTGTCCGGGCGAGGGTGAGCACCCGCGCGGCGATCCGCGCCGACAACCCGGTGGCGGTGACCGCCGCGGCGATCACGAACGATCCCACCAACAGCCAGATCACCGAATCACCGAGTGTTCCGGTGAACGTATCGGTATCGATCGTTCCGGTGACGACGAGAGCCACTGCCGCGCCGAGCGCGACGTAGGTATCGGGTACCGGCGCAAAAATCCACATCCAGATGGCGGCCACGAACACCACGAGCGTGATGAGGGCGTCGCGGCCGAGGTCACCGCCCGCCGCCGCTACCAGAAAGCCCAGGCACACAAGGATTCCCGCGATCGCGGCCAGCAGGGGTGTCCAGGCGGGTTCGCGTGCGGCCGAATCGGCCGGGGGGCGCCGGGGCGGTACGGTCCGGAACTCGGTCGCTGTCACGAGAGCCGGTATCCCATGCCGCGTACGGTCTGCAGGCGCTGGGCACCGATCTTGCCCCGCACCGCCCGCACATAGACATCCACCACATTGGAGGCGGGGTCGAAATCGTAGCCCCATACCTGCCCGAGAATCTGCTCCCGGCTCAAGACCTGATCCGGATGCCGTAGAAACACCTCGAGCAGGCCGAATTCACGGGCGGTGAGATCGACGGTCCGGCCGTCGACGTGTACCCGGCGCGAGCGCAGGTCGAGTTGAAGACCGTTGTGCGACAAGGAAGCCGACGGCGCACCCGCGGTCGTCTCGTCCTGGAGGCGCAGCCGCACACGCGCGAGTAGTTCGGCGAACTGGAACGGTTTGGTCATGTAGTCGTTGGCGCCGCCCTCCAGCCCGGCGACCGTATCGTCGACGCTGTCGCGGGCGGTGAGCACCACGACCGGAGTCCGCACCCCTTCGCCGCGCAGCCGGCGCAGCACGGTGAATCCGTCCATCGAGGGCAGTCCGATATCGAGGATCACCATGTCGAAGGCACCGGAGCGGGCCATCAGCAAGGCGGTTTCGCCGTCGCCGACATGCTCGGTGGTGTATCCGGCGGCCCGCAGGCCTTTGCCGACGAACGACACGATGTGCACATCGTCCTCGGCGATCAGGATCCGGCTCATCTCCTACCCCTTGTGTTCGTTCGGATCGGCGCTGTCGCGGTGTGCGGGATATGCCGGGTCGGCCGGCAGGTCGAGGCCGAATGTGGCACCGTCACCGGGCACGCTGCGCACCCAGGCCGACCCGTGGTGCGCATCGGCGATGGCCCGCACGATGGCCAGGCCGAGCCCCGCGCCGGCCCGCCGGTCCGCTCCGGAGCTGTCGGCCGGGCGCCCGCGCCGGAACCGCTCGAAGATCACCGGTGCGTCTTCCGGCGCGACCCCTGGGCCCTGATCCGATATCCACAGCGACAGGGTGCGATCGGGTTCGGTCCCGGTGAACCGGGAGCCCAGTTGCACGGTGGTTCCGTCCGCCGAATGCGCGACCGCGTTGGCCGCGAGCTGCAACATCGCCTGGGTGACCCGCTGTGCATCGATCCACGCGGTCCCCTCGGCCACCTCCATCAGATGCCAGCGCCGCTCCCCGAGCGGTTGCACCTTGGATTCGATATCCAGCATGGTCTGCGCGATATCGACCGGGCGCCGGACCACGAAATCCGGCTGTTCGGCTTTGGCCAGCATCAGCAGATCGGAGACCAGCCGCCCCATCCGGTTCAGTTCGGAATCGACAAGGGCCAGCGTGCGGCGCCGCTCCTCCGGATCCTCGGACAGCAGTTCGAGATGCCCCCGGACCACCGTGATCGGTGTGCGGAGTTCGTGTCCCGCGTCGTCGACGAACTGCCGCTGGGTCGTATAGGCGTGCTCGAGGCGGTCGAGCATATCGTTGAAAGTCTCCGCCAGCGCTGCGATATCGTCGCGCCCCTCCACCGGGACACGCGCGGTGAGATCCGTTTCGCCGATATCGGCGGCCACCGCCCGCACGGTGCGCACCGGCAGCAGGATGCGGCCGGCCACGAGATAGGCGACACCGGTGGTCAAGGCCAGACCGGCGAGCGATACCGCGGCGATGGTGCGCATCGTCCGGTCGACACCCGCACGCCCCACCTCGGTGAACGCCGCGACCACGAACGACCCACGGTCGGCCGTGGATTCGACGTCGACCCGGCCCCATCGCATCTCACCGGCCGGGGAGGCGACCACCCCGGAGGTCCGGTCCGCCGCCGCGGTGGCGGTGAACAGGCCCGGGTCGCCGGCCACGGGCACGGGCAGGTTGCCCCGGATACCACCGAGCTGCCTGCCGTCCACGATCCCCACCATCACCTCGCCCTCGATCGGCGACTGCCGCAGCAGATAGGTGTCCAGCAGCCTCTCCACCGAGGTGAACGGCTGCGTGGTGGTCGGATCCACACCCTCGGCGGCGAAGGTCCGGAATTCATCGGCTTCCTGCGCGATGTCGGCGTTCGCCCGGTTGTTCACATCGCGCAGCAGCAGGTTGCGGGCGGTCACCAGCACCACGACCAGCAGCAGGAAGGTCGTGAGCATGATCCATGCGGTGATCTTCCATCGAGCCGGCAGGCGGGAGCCGCGCCGCCGGAGTATCCGCGGACCGGTCGCTGCGGAGCGGTTCGCAGTGCTGGGTTCGGGCGTTGGTTGCCGCAGGGTCGGCTCCGTTGTTTCGGCGGGACGCGCGGGGTCGAGATCAATCATCGTCGTCGGACGGTCCGTTCATGTCCGGCTGATCGTCCGCGTCGTCGTCGAATCCGTCGTCGGCATCATCATCGCCCGGTTGCGGTGCGGGTATCGGAGCAGCCGGTCCGGGGGGCGGGGCCACAGGCGCCGGAGCGGCAGGGCCCGGGGCCGGGGCGGGGGCCCTCGGTGCGGGTGCAGGCCCCGGAGGCGCCGGTGCGGGAATCGTGGCACCCGGAGCCGCCGGTGCACCGCCCTGGCCTGGGGGCGGCACCGCACCCTCCGGTGCGCCCGGGGCGTGCCGCCTCGAATCCGAACCGGCGTCCGGTACGGCCGGCGACTCCGGTCCGTCGGGTGCCACACTCACCGAAACCGAGGACGGATCGAGCTCCGGCTCGGGCGAACGGGTCAGGGCAAAGCTCACCAGCACCACGGCGGCGGCGCCCGCGAGGACGAGAGCGGCGGCGAAAGAACGAGAACCGGACATAACAGCCACTATGCCCAACCCTGATGACCCCGCCGTGAGGCGCAGATGAGGATTTCTTCATCACAGACGCGAACGACCGGCCGGACGATTCGACACTGTCTCGTCCGGCCGGCCGGTGTTCGTGGGCGCTGCCGTCCCGATTCTCGAACGGTTACCTTTCGCGGTGCCGGACCGGCGGACTACTGTTCGCCCGGTCCGGCACTGAGCATCCGGAAGAGCCGTACGGTGCGACGGCTGCCGGTCGGACCGGTCACCCCGCGAGACCGGTCCGATCGACGACGCCCTGCCCGCGGGCCGGTCTGCCACCCCGCGAGACAGACCGACCCACCCGGTCGACCAGCTCCCCCACTGCGCCGACCGGCCCCGTTCCCCCGTGGTGGCGCCGGGTTCACCTCCCCGGTCTCCGGACCACCACACCCCCGCGGATCCCCCACGATTCCCCTGGATCCGCACTTTCCGGGATGCGTACCGGGTCCTCCCCAGGCACCGGTTCGCATCCCGCCCCCTCCTTCAGCGACGACTCGACTACTGGCAGGAGTCGGAGACGCCGAGCTCGGTGCGGCCGTCCTCGATCAGGTATCCGGTCGCGTACAGTTCGGTGATCATCTACGGGGTTCCTCTTCGCGGTGTGAGTGCCGGCGTGTTCTCCGGCGTGACTCAACAATGCGGCCCCGTGCTTGGCGCGCCCTTAACGTGAACTTATAACGCTGAGAACACGATCCGTCACAGTGCAATCAAGGTCGTGGCACAGGTTGCGCGGGTGTCCCGCGGGCCGGGTATCTCGGGCATCATGGAGGACATCCGCTACGACAAGAGTGGGAGTGTCGATGGATACGTTGGTCCTATGGGCGCTGGCCTGTGTGGTCTATTGGTTCGGCCTGTTGTAAGCCGCGCCTGTACCGACATCGTGACGGCACGATACGAGTGCCGACAGGTGTGATGCCCCTGGTCGATCCCCGGTTCGATCAGGGGCATCGCGTATCTGCGGCCGGTGCTACCCGCACCACCGGTAACCCGGCATTAGTGTGTGCGCATGGCGCGTTTCGGTGGGCTCCTGGCAGGAGTCGCAGCGGTAACACTGGTGGTGGGACAGGTTTTCGCGGCTGAGGTGTCCGCCGCGCCCGCGCAGGTCGAATGCGCGGTGAGTTCCGGGCGGGAACCGCAACGGGCGCAACCGGAGCAGGTGGGCCTGGACGCGCAGCGACTGACGGACGCGCTGGCCTTCGCCGGGCGCCGGAACCGGTTGAATGTGCAGGTATTCCGGCACAACTGCCTGGCGGGCGAGGGACCTTCCAACGAGCAGACCGGGCATATCCCGTGGAATGTGTGGAGCGTGACCAAGAGTGTGGTCTCGCTGCTCACCGGGATCGCCGCCGATCGAGGACTGGTGGATATCGCGGCCCCGATCGGCCGGTATCTGCCGCCGGGTCTGGGCGACGCCCGGCGGCGCGCGATCACGGTCGAGAACCTGCTGACCGAAACCTCCGGTATGCGGACCGGCGTGGTGACCGAGGGCATCACGGGGGCTGTCCCCATCGATCCCAACAGCGCTGTTCAGGCGCTGGGTGTACCGCTGGATCACGACCCCGGCACCGTGTTCACCTACAGTCAGCGCACCGTGGACCTGCTCTCCTATGTGGTGGAACGGGCCGTCGGCGAACCACTACAGGAGTTCGCGCAGCGAGAGTTGTTCACACCGTTGGGGATCGAACGAGGTGATTGGTACTGGGCGCGGGACCGCAGCGGCCACACCTACGGTTACGCACATCTGCTGATACCGCCGGACGATCTGGCCAAGCTGGGGCTGCTGGTGGCCAACAACGGCGACTGGGGCGGACGACAGGTCGTATCCGCGCAGTATCTGACCCGCGCGACCACACCGTCACCGGCGAACCCGTGCTACGGCTATCTGTTCTGGCTCGGATCGACCTGCGCGGAGAATCCGTCGTTCCTGCCACCGGATACCTACGCGATGTCCGGCATGGGATTACAGAACGTATTCGTGGTGCCGAGCCTGGATCTGGTGGTGATGTGGACCGGCGTATTCGGCAACGTCAGCAAGTACGGTCCGGCCGGCATCCTCCAGAACTTCGAGGAGTTGCCACATGAATTCTTCCGGCAGCTGATGGCCGCGTTCCAGGAACCACCGGTCGCCGATCCGGGCCCGTACGTGGAACCACCGGTGCAAGCGGACCCGGGTGCCTACATAGATACCGATATCTTGCTGGCGGTCTTCGGGATCGGTAACTCGGCGTACCCGGGTTGCGATGTATTCGCCTGCCTGAGCGAACCGCTGGCGGCCCCGTTCACCGATGCACCGCCGGGCTGCGTGCTGCTCGCTTGCCTGGGATCAGATCCGCGGACACCGGGAATCCACTGAGTACGCTTCCTGTCCCGGCGCGTCCGCCGCGCCGGGACAGGCAGGCTCGTCTCACCGATCGGCGAGCAGGACTTCCGCGATCTGGATGGTATTGAGCGCGGCACCCTTGCGCAGATTGTCGCCGGAGATGAACAGTGCCAGACCACGACCGTCCGGCACACCGGGATCCTGGCGGATACGGCCGACCAGGGATTCGTCCTTACCCGCGGCGGCCAGCGGCGTCGGCACATCGACCAGCCGCACGCCGGGTGCCTTCCCCAGGATCTCCTGGGCCCGCTGTACCGACAGCGGATCGGCGAATTCGGCGTTGATCGACAGCGAGTGGCCGGTGAACACCGGGACCCGCACGCAGGTGCCACTGACCAGTAGCTCCGGCAGACCGAGAATCTTACGGCTCTCGTTGCGCAGCTTCTGGTCCTCGTCGGTCTCGCCGGAACCGTCGTCAACCAGCGAACCCGCGAGCGCGAGCACGTTGAACGCGATGGGTGCCACGTACTTGTTCGGCGCGGGGAAATCCACGGCGCTGCCGTCGTGGGTGAGTTTCTCGGCGTCGTCGATCACCGCGCGGGTCTGCGAGGCGAGTTCCTCGACACCGGCCAGTCCGCTGCCCGAGACGGCCTGGTAGCTGGACACGATCAGCCGCTGTAGCCCGGCCGCGTCGTGCAGCGGTTTGAGCACCGGCATGGCGGCCATCGTGGTGCAGTTCGGATTGGCGATGATGCCCTTGGTGAGGTTGCGGGTCTGTTCCGGATTGACCTCGCTGACCACCAGCGGAACGTCCGGATCCTTGCGCCACGCCGACGAATTGTCGATCACGGTGACCCCGGCCGCCGCGAACCGCGGCGCCTGCACGCGCGACATGGTCGCGCCGGCGGAGAACAGCGCGATATCCAGGCCGCTGGGGTCGGCGGTTTCGGTGTCCTCCACGACGATCTCGCCACCGCGCCAGGGCAGTTTCTTACCGGCCGAGCGAGCCGAGGCGAAGAACCGCACCTCGTCGGCGGGGAAATCACGTTCGTCCAGGAGTTTGCGCATCACGGCGCCGACCTGCCCGGTCGCGCCGACCACACCTACACGTACACCCATCGGTTATCGCCCCGTTCCGGCGTGTACGACGGCGACCTCGTCGCCGCCGAGATCGAAGGCGCGGTGCAGTACCTGCACGGCGTCGTCGAGTTCGGTGTCCTTGACCAGCACCGAGATGCGGATCTCGGAGGTCGAGATGAGGTCGATATTGATACCGGCCTCGGCCAGCGCCTCACAGAAGGTGGCGGTGACCCCGGGATGGCTTTTCATACCGGCGCCGACCAGCGACACCTTGCCGATGTGATCGTCGTAGAGCACCTGGGAGAAGCCGATCTCATCCTGATGCCCGGAGAGCATCTCCACCGCACGCTGACCGTCGGAGCGGGGCAGGGTGAAGGTGATATCGGTCTTCCCGGTCTCCACCTTGGAAATGTTCTGCAGGACCATATCGATGTTGATCTCGGCCTCGGCGACGGCGCGGAACACCTTGGCGGCGTATCCGGGAACGTCCGGTAGCCCGACCACGGTCACCTTGGCCTCGCTGCGGTCGTGCGCGACGCCCGTGAGGATTGCTTGTTCCAAGGGGATGTCCTCCATCGATCCGTATACGTAGGTGCCCGGCTTGTCGGTATAGGACGAGCGCACATGTACGGGCACGTTGTAGCGGCGCGCGTATTCGACGCAGCGCAGCATCAACACTTTGGACCCGCAGGCCGCCATCTCCAGCATCTCCTCGTAGGAGACCTGCTCGAGCTTCTGCGCGTCGTTGACGATGCGCGGATCAGCGGTGAACACTCCGTCCACATCGGTGTAGATCTCACAGACGTCGGCTTCCAGCGCGGCCGCCAGGGCGACCGCGGTGGTATCCGAACCGCCGCGGCCCAGCGTGGTGATGTCCTTGCTGTCCTGGCTCACGCCCTGGAAACCGGCGACCAGCACGATCGTGCCGTCGTCGAGGGCTTCGCGGACGCGGCTGGGCGTCACGTCGATGATCTTGGCCTTACCGTGCACCGACGTGGTGATCACGCCGGCCTGGGAGCCGGTGAACGACCGCGCCTCGGCGCCGAGAGTATGGATGGCCATGGCCACCAGCGCATTGGAGATGCGTTCACCGGAGGTGAGCAACATATCCATCTCCCGGGCGGGTGGCGCGGGAGCGACCTGTTCGGCCAGGTCGAGCAATTCGTCGGTGGTGTCGCCCATGGCCGAGCAGACCACGACCACATCGTGGCCCTGCTTCTTCGTCTCGACGATCCGTTCGGCGACGCGCCGGATCCGGTCGGCCGAGGCGACCGAGGATCCTCCGTACTTCTGGACAACGAGTGCCACGAGGGGTCCTCCAATGTCGGCGAACAGGCGATCAGTGCATAAGCGTACCGAGCCCGCCGTGCTTGTTCCGGCAGTATCCGCCCTGGCTGTGGAATAACACACAGCCGTGTGAGGTCACGTTTACCGCGTGGGGCGCCCGCCCGACGCGCGGGCGCCCGAACCCGTTCCGGTGCGGGCCTCAGCCGCGTTCGAACCAGGTGACCTGCGCCCCGTTGCCGAACTCCTTGCGCCGCAGCGGGGTGAACCGGGTCGGCCGGAACGCCCCGCTGATGATCGGGATGCCCACACCGGCCGATACCGGATAGCTCTTGACGATCAGCTCGTCGATCTCGTCGATCAGGGCCCCCGCGAGTTTGCCACCCCCGGCCAACCAGATGTCCTTGCCTTCCGGGCCTTCTTCCCGCTTGAGCCGCCGCACGAGTTCGACGGGGTCGGTACGGACGAGTTCGATCTCGGGATCGTCGATCCGCTCGAGCGTGGTCGAGACGACGTACTGCTTCATATGCGGATAGGGGCTGGCGATGCCGGCGTCGAGGGCCGGATCGTAGGTGCCGCGGCCCATGACCAGAGTGTCCCAGCGCTGGTTGGGCGTATCGACGGGCAGGCCGACGAGTTCCCGGATATGGCGCGGGACCGTTTCCGGATAGCGGGCGTTGATCCACTGCATCATGTCGTCGGCGACCGGGTAGAAGTCCACCTCCCCGCCCGGACCGGCGATATAGCCGTCGATGGACGCGCCCACGTAGTAGACCAGCTTTCGCATGAGATACCGCCTGTTCATAACACTCTAATTGAAGTGGTTTGAACATAGTACTACGCCTGCAGTGGTGTCAAGGATGGCCGAACCGTTCGCCCGCCCGCCCATTTCCGGCAGACGACAGGACCGGCCGGCCACGGAGCAAGTAATAGCAAGGCGAAGGGGTTGTGAGACCCGACACGATCGCCGAATAATGGAAATCATGATGGCGAACGTCGGAGACCGCTTGCATGTGCACGGGCACACCGTCGGGCAAAGTGATCATGAAGGGGAGATCGTCGAAGTACGCGGACCGGAGGGATCGCCGCCGTATATCGTGCGTTTCGACGACGGCCACGAGTCTCTGGTCTTCCCCGGACCGGACGCCACGGTCGAGCATCCGCACTGAGCCCGCCCCACCCCCGCGAACCGAGCCCGAGCACACGCCCGTAGTTATTTACGGGCCGCATGCCCACGGGCCGGACACCTTAATCTGTCCGGGCAGCGTGTTGACGATCACGCGCCGCCCAGGAGACAATCGTGGCCTATTCGTAATAACCCGGGGGCGCGAGGGACCAGATGCGTACGAAGACCGATATCAGTTTCGACGTCCAAGCCGATCCGTCTCAGGTAATGGACGCACTGATGGCGGTCGAAATGTTTGCCGAGTGGTCGCCCGATTTCACCGACGCCCGGGTGGCGACCCGAGACGACATGGGTCGCCCGCGGCGGGTGTTCGTCCAGGTCGACGTATCGAATACGCCCGATATGCAGGTGTGGGAGTTCACCTGGTCGGACCATCGGATGTCGTGGGAGGTCGCCGACAGTACGCGGGGTATCAGGGGCGGCGGATCCTTCGAGGTCACCGGCGGCGCGGGCGGTAGCCAGGTGCTGCTACGAGTCGAACAGCACACCCCCGTCCCCCTACCGGGTTTCCTGGCCAAGCGCACGGTCCGCAAAACCTACGAAACACTGGTGGAGAATTTCACCGACTACGCCGAACAGTTCGGCGAATCCGAGGCCTACGATCTCGTCTGATCCTGCTGCCCGTTGAGATGCCGTGCGGTGAGGTGGTGCGGTGTCGGCCCGTAGGCCGAAGGCGAGACCTTGACTCCGGACCGCACGGACTCGCGGATCTGATCCACATTCTCCCGGATCATGTCCGAGACGAGTTCGTCGGTGCGCGGATCGGCCAGCACCTGGAAAAGGATGCGGAAAACGGTATCGGCGACCAGCCGGATGATCTCGTCGTGGAACGGGATATAGCGCACCCGTCCGGTCTGCGGATCGTTCTTGATCATCTCGACGATCATCTCGTCGAGTTCGCCGCGGTTCTCCTCCAGCGCGTTCGCGATATTGCGGGTGTAGTGGCCGGTGCGCAGTACCGCGGTGACCTCCTCCATGATCGCGATGGTCATCGGTCGTTTGATGACCTCCACGATCGTGCCCACGGAATGGTTGATCACCGCCGCGGTGACCCGGTCGCCGAAGACCCGATCGGCCACCCGGGCCAGGCGCACGAGGATCACGATGATCCGCAGCAGCCGGAAGGCCCGGAAGAACGGGCTGGTCACCGGGATCATGCCGAGAACTTCGTACCAGTAGACAAACGGATAGGTCCACGGCCAGCCGGCCCGGCGCCAGCGCCACAGGAACTCGACCGCGAACACGGCGCAGATCGCGTAGTCCGCGATGACGATGTAACGGTAGGTATCGGGGTCGACCTCGAAGAAGGTTATCCAGCACACCAGCACCACCGACGCGACGGCCAATGCCAGCATGACGAAATCGGTCCACAGGGCGGGCGGCTTCCGGGGGAATTCGTCCGGTTCGGCCGTTGCGGCTACGGCCATCGGACCGGGCTCCGTGGACGACGGTGTTGACACCTACATTCCCTTCGACGCCGAAAGATCGTATTCAAGTATTACCCGTTCATCGCCCACCCGAGCCGCCGAATACACCGGTGTGCGGGGCGCATACCGGTGAGCAGGACGGTACGGGGCGACCGGGTATCCGCGGCGCCGCGCAGATCTCCGACGTTCAGCGACCTTCGCGAATGATCGCCTCGATATTGCGCTCGGCCAACGCCGTGATGGTGAGCGACGGGTTCGCTGTGGCCGTACTGCCGGGAATCGCCGCACCGTCCATCACGTAGAGACCGCGATATCCGTGCACCCGGCCGTGCGAATCGGTCGCCTTACCGAGCACCGCACCGCCCAGGGGGTGGGCGGTGAACAGGGCGTTCGCGTCGTATCCCAGCGCACCGTATTCGGCGAGCGCATCGGCCCGCTCCGCGATCCGCCGATCCACCGCGCGTGCTGCCGCGATCACCTCTTCCTGCGCGCGCGTCGGCCAGGACAGCCCGACTGCGCCCGTGGCCCGATCGAAACCGAAGCGCACCCGAGTGGGGTCCAGGACCACGGCGAGCGAGGCCAGCGCCCCGGTCTCGAACGGGATACCGGGGATGTACCAATTCTCCAGAGTGAGTGCGGTACCGCTGTCGTCGAAGATCCGGCTGGCACTCGGCACACCCTGCCCGTTCCCCGCGACCGAACTGGCGCCGCGGGCCAGCACCACATCGCCGTTGGTGCCCCAGCCGTCGCCGATATGCTCGTTCAGCCGCGGCAGCGCGCCGGTCTCCCGGGCCCGGACCAGCAGTTCCGAGGTCCCGATCGAACCGGCGCCGAGGAACAACTTGTCGCAGGTGAGCGTGCGGGTGCCGACCACCACGCCGGTGGGATGGAGTTTGGATACCGTGACCGCGAAACGACCGCCCGGTTCCTCGGCGATGGCGTCCACCCGGTGGCCCGGGAAGATCCGCGCCTTCCCGGTGGCCTGGGCATCCTTCAGATAGTTCTGGTTCAGGTCGAATTTGGCGCCGTTGGAGTTGCCGAGGTTACTTCGCCCCACCGTCGCCGAGGGCCGGGTGGAACCGTTCAGTTCGCCGCGCACCACATCCCAGGTGAAGATCGAATCGTTGGGAACGGGCCGGTAGCCGGCCTTCCGGACCTGATCGTCCCAGGCCCGCGAGTGGCTGAACGGCGCCGAGTGATAGATATCGGCGGGCATCGGGTCCAGCCGCAGCATGGACCGGACCCGCGGGTAGTAGACGCGCTCCAGCTCCCCGTAGTCGACCACGCCACCGAAGACATGGTCGAAGAGCGGGCGCTCCGGGGCGATCATCGCACCGGTGAAGATCACCGATCCACCGCCTACCGCGGCCCCGCGCCAGACATCGATACCGGGGTAGCGCGTGCAGTCGAGTACGCCGCCGAAATCGGCGAACTGCATCGGCACCTTGGTGACGCCGGTGAAGCTGGTGGTATGCCAGAAGCCGCGGCCGTCGGGCAGGTCGTCGCCGGTGAAGATCTCACGCCAGGGGTCGTTGGGCCAGCGTGACCCGCGTTCCAGCACCGTCGTGGCGACCCCGGCCTGCGCCAGCCGCAACGCGGTGACGGCCGCCCCGAATCCGGAGCCGATGACGATGGCCTCGGTATGTTGCGGAGCGTCGGGTATCGGTTCGAAGATCTCCGGAACCCATTGGGCGAACAGTTCGTGCCAGATCGGCTGTGCCGCGGCCCGCGGCAGGAGCGAGGCGGGTTTCGCAATCCCCGATCCCACCGCCCCGGCAAGCGCAGCCATCCCCGCGGCCTTGAAAAGGGATCGCCTATCCACCCCTGTACCTCTTTCGTAACGCAACAAGCGCAGGGATGGTACCGATATTCGCCGGTATTGAACAGCGGAAGCGGCGAACGCCGCTGGGCCCGAGGCGGATTCGTCCTGGTCAGGCGAACAACTCGCTGGTCAGCCGAATACCAGGCGGATCACCGCGATCGTGCCCACCACCACGATCACCGCGCGCAGCACATTCGGTGACAACCGCCGGCCTACCCGCGCGCCGAGCTGACCGCCGATGATCGAGCCGGCGGCGATCAGCGCGACCACCCGCCAGTCGATCTCGGCGACCGCGATGAAAACAACCGCGGCCAGCGCGTTCACCAGCAGCGCCAGCACGTTTTTCACGGCATTGAGCCGCTGGAGATCGTCCTGTACGAACACCCCGAGCAGTCCCACGAGCAGCACACCCTGGGCCGCCCCGAAATAGCCGCCGTAGATACCGGTCGCGAAGATCGCAGCCAGCAGAATCGGGCCGCCGTGCGTGGGAGCGGACGCCTTGTCACGCTGACGTTCGCGGACCCACGCCGAAAGCCGTGGTTGCAGTACCACCAGCACCAGCGCGGCGATGATCAGCACCGGCACGATCGTGGCGAATGCGTCCTCGGGCAGGTTGAGCAGCAGCACCGCACCGACCGCCGCGCCCAGCAGCGACGCCGAGCCGTACCGCAGCAGCCGGGCCCGCTGCCCGGACAGTTCCCGGCGGTAGCCGATGACGCCGCTGAGCGAACCGGGTACGAGGCCGACGGTGTTGGAGACATTCGCCGTCACGGGCGGCAGGCCGACAGCGAGCAGCACCGGGAAAGTGATCAGCGTGCCGGATCCCACGACCGCGTTGATTCCGCCCGCGGCGATACCCGCGGCGAAAACGGCCAGCATTTCCAGCCAACTCATGCTCGACCTCTCGACATCGCCGGAACCGTCCGGTCACTCGCACCGCACTCAGGCACGCTAACTGTTGCGGCCCCCGGCGGTTGCGACGGGCCCGCCGACCGCGGCGCAACTCCGCGTCAACGGGGGCGTCCACGCGGCCTTGCCGTGGTCGGCGCCCATTGTGACGTCGTCTCGGCGACGACCTCGGCGGGGGTCGCGCAGCCTCGACACCCGGCCGACTGTGAAACGGCGACCCTCCGCACCGCCTTGTCAGGGGTGGTGGCGCAGGGGGTAGACTCGCACGGGTCATGCAGCGGGCACTTCTTCTCAGCCGCCGCGACGGGGTCTGATCGGACCGGCTTCCCGTCGCGGGGTTCCGCCGCGCCGGTCGACCCAATTCGGGAAACAATCTCACCCACGGAGAAATCGCATGTCACCCGCTGACGCCTTCGTATCGAGCACGCGCACCATCACCGCGCCTGCCAAGCCCGCGCCCGCCGACCAGCCCGCGTGGAACCAGCAGAAGAATTCGTCCATGCCGGTGTTCCGCTACCGGCCGTTCGCCGAAGAAGTCGAACCCGTCACGCTGCCCGACCGGACCTGGCCGGACAAGGTGATCGACCGCGCCCCGGCCTGGTGCGCCGTCGACCTGCGCGACGGTAACCAGGCACTGATCGACCCGATGAGCCCCGCCCGCAAACGCCGGATGTTCGATCTGCTGGTTCGGATGGGTTACAAGGAGATCGAGGTCGGTTTCCCGTCGGCCAGCCAGACCGATTTCGATTTCGTCCGCGAGATCATCGAAGACGGCGCGATCCCCGACGACGTCACCATCCAGGTGCTCACCCAGTGCCGTCCCGAACTGATCGAGCGCACCTTCGAGGCCTGCGCCGGTGCCACGAACGTGATCGTGCATTTCTACAACTCGACCTCCATCCTGCAGCGGCGGGTGGTGTTCCGGGCCGATCGCGACGCGGTCCGCAAGATCGCCACCGACGCCGCGCGGCTGTGCCTGGAGATCGAGCAGCGTTACCCGGATACCAACTGGCGTTACGAATACAGCCCGGAGTCCTACACCGGCACCGAACTGGAGTACGCCAGGGAGGTCTGCGACGCGGTCTCCGAGATCATCGCTCCGACGCCCGAAAAACCGCTGATCATCAATCTGCCCGCGACCGTGGAGATGGCTACCCCGAACGTCTACGCCGACTCCATCGAATGGATGCACCGCAATCTGGCGCGGCGCGATTCGATCGTGCTGTCGCTGCATCCGCACAACGACCGGGGCACCGCCGTGGCCGCCGCGGAACTCGGCTATCAGGCCGGTGCCGACCGGATCGAGGGCTGCCTGTTCGGCAACGGTGAGCGCACCGGCAACGTCTGCCTGGTGACCCTGGGGATGAACCTGTTCTCCCAGGGCGTGGACCCGCAGATCAACTTCTCCGATATCGACGAGATCCGCCGGACAGTGGAGTACTGCAACCAGCTGCCCGTGCACGAACGCCACCCCTACGGCGGCGACCTGGTGTACACCGCGTTCTCCGGCAGCCATCAGGACGCCATCAACAAGGGTCTGGACGCTATGAAGGCCGCAGCGGATGCCGCCGAGACCGATGTGGACGATCTGTCGTGGGAGGTCCCCTACCTGCCGATCGACCCCAAGGACGTCGGCCGTACCTACGAGGCCGTTATCCGGGTCAACTCGCAGTCCGGTAAGGGCGGTGTGGCCTACATCATGAAAACCGACCACGGCCTGTCGCTGCCGCGCCGGTTGCAGATCGAGTTCTCCCAGGCCGTCCAGCAGATCACCGACGGTGAGGGCGGCGAGGTCACGCCGAAGGAGATGTGGGATGCCTTCGCCGACGAATACCTGACTCCGATCCGGCCACTGGAGCGGATGCGGCAGAAGGTGACCGCCTCGGAAACCGACGGCGGCACCGACACCATCACCGCGGTGGTCAAGGTGGACGGCGTCGAACAGGAGATCTCCGGTAGCGGTAACGGACCGCTCGCGGCCTTCGTCGACGCCATCGCGGCGGTCGGCTATCAGGTCGAGGTGCTCGACTACTCCGAGCACGCGCTGTCGGCGGGTGACGACGCCCAGGCCGCGGCATACGTGGAATGCGCGATCGGCGACCGGATCGTCTGGGGCGTGGGTATCGCCACCTCGATCACGACCGCCTCGCTGCGCGCGGTGGTCTCGGCGGTGAACCGCTCCGCCAGGCAATAATCCGAGCTCGTCCCGGCATCCCTCGGCCGCCCTACCCGCACCGGCGGGTACGGCGGCCGAGGTCGGGAATCCACCGGCGTGCGATACGCTGCGCACCTGCTAGCGTTGGTGCCGACTCCACGCCGCCGAGCTCTCTGCTCGAAAAACCCGAGCAGATGGGGGAACTGTGACTACTGACGACCACAACCCGACTTCCCAGCCCTGGCCCCCGAGTCAACCGGCGGATACCGCCGGCGGCGGCGAGCCGGAGAAGACACCGCCCGCCGATCCGGCGACCGATTCGCCATCGGATGCCGACGCGGATTCGCGGGCCGGCGATACCGAGACCTCCTCCGCCGCGGTGCACGAGAGCACTGCCGGAATCGATGCGGAGCCGGCCGCTGCCGACAATTCCCAGGCTCCCGAGGCCGGTACGCAGGACGGACCCTGGCCCGCCGATCCCGCCGCCGGACCGTGGGCCGGAGAAAACGGATTCGCCCCGCCCGGCGCGGAGGGGCAGGCACCGGCCGGTAACGGTGCGGCACCGATCGATTCGTTCGCGCCGCCGGCTCCCGGCGGCCAGTTCACCGCACCCGGTGCCGAACCCTTCGCGCCCGGCAGCGGTCAGTTCACCCAACCGGACCCGAGCCGATTCGCGCCGGCGAACACCGGATACCCGAGCGGCCAGTTCACGCAACCGGACCCCGGCGCGTTTCTGCCACCCAACCCGGGGCACGAGAGCGGTCAGTTCGCGCAGCCGGACCCGAATCAGTTCCCGCCCGCGAACCCCGGATACCCGAGCGGCCAGTTCGCTCCGCCGGATGCGAATCAGTTCCAGACCACGAACTTCGCGCCGGGCACCGGCCCGTTCGATCAGCCGAACCCGTACCAGGCCTCCGGCCCCGGCGGGTTCGAGCCGCCGCAGCCCGGCGGGTTCCGGGCTCCCGAGGCCGCCGGCTCGCAGTTCGAGCACAGTAGCGGGCAGTTCGAACAGCAGCTGGGGCTCCAGGCGCCCGGGCCCGAGAGCGGCGCACCACACGGCAGCGGGCAGTTCCCGGCAGCCGACCCGAACTTCTATCCCGGACAGCACAATCCGGAACAGCCGGCCTACGGCGCTCCCGGCGTGGGTGGCCCCGGCCCGGACGGCGGCGGCCAATTCGACCGAGCTCCGGGCGGTTACGCACCCACCGGCTTCCCGGAAACCGGTGCCGCTCCCACCCCGCCGGGTGATGCGCCGGGCAGCCCGGTCTACGGCTGGGCTCCGCCGCCGCTTCCGGCCGCGCCGCCCCAGCAACAACCCTTCCAGCAGGCTCCGCCGCCGGTGGGCAACCCGCCTTCCGGACAGTTCGGGACACCGGCCTGGGGTAGCAACCCGGCACAGCCCGCCGCGGGAGGACAGCAACCACCGCAGCAGCCGGGCCAACCGCAGCAGGGGCAGTTCCAGCCGCGACATATGCCCGAACCGGGTCAGCCGGGGCATTCGGTCAACGATCTGAACCTGCTGAAACGTGCGCGCAAGGCCCCCCGGGGCGGCTGGCGCCGGGCGGTGCACAAGGTTTCGCGCGGGGTGATCAATCCGGGTGAATCGGCCGCCGATATCGTCCACCGCGACCTGGTGAGCCGGGTGAACGCGCCGGTGCACGGGGATTTCCGGATCGCGATCCTCTCGCTCAAGGGCGGGGTCGGCAAAACCACCACAACGGTCGGCCTAGGCGCCACCTTCGCCTCGTTGCGCGGCGACCGGGTGATCGCCATCGACGCCAATCCCGACCTGGGCACTCTTGCCCACCGGGTGCCCCGACAGACCCGCTCCACCGTGCGCAACCTGCTCGAAGACCAGAACATCACCCGGTACTCCGATGTGCGCGCGCATACCTCGCAGTCACCGAGCCGGTTGGAAGTGCTTGCCAGCGAGCAGGATCCGGCAGTCTCGGAGGCGTTCAGCGAGGCGGATTACCGGCGCGCGATCGGAATCCTGCAGTCGTTCTACAACATCATCCTCACCGACTGCGGTACCGGGCTGATGCATTCGGCGATGTCCGGGGTGCTCGATATGGCGAGTTCGCTCGTCCTGGTGACCTCACCGGCCATCGATGGTGCGCGCAGCGCGTCGGCCACGCTGGATTGGCTGGACTACCACGGGTATTCGCATCTGGTGCGGCAGACAGTGGTTGTGGTCAACGCCTCGCGGCGCGGTTCCACTTCGGTGAATCTGGATCATCTGCGCCGGTTGTTCCTGGACCGCACCCGCGCGGTGCAGGTGGTTCCGTTCGACGATCATCTCGCCGAAGGCGCGGAGATCGATCTGGAACTGGTGAGCAAGCCGACCCGGCTGGCGCTGCTGGAATTGGCCGCGATGGTCGCCGACGATTTCGCCAATGTGGACGGGTATCCGTACGGCAACCGTTACTGACCGGGTACCGCGGGCGGAAGTTCCGCGGTGGCCCGGCGGGCTGCGGCCGCAAAGGAGTCCAGTACGGCCGCGATGGCCGGACGGGTGTCGGCGCGCGGCCGGGTGGCCAGATCGTAGAGCCGGGCGGCGCGGACGCCGGACAGCCGGAGCTGGGACAGACCGGTGTGGGTTACCACGTAGCGTGGCATGAGCGCTACCCCGTATCCGGCGGCAACCAGCGTTTCGATCATACGGAAATCGTTGAGTCGCTGAACAATTCGTGGCGCAACCCCGGTGACCGTGGCGATCGACCGCAGCACATCGTCCACCGGGAACCCACCGCGCACACTCAGCCACGCCTCTTCGGCCAGTTCCGCGGGCGTGACCGCGGATTTTCCGGCCAATGGGTGGCCGGGCGGTACCAGCACATCGATGGGTTCGCGCATGAGCACCCGCGAGCTGATCCGGGGGCCGGATATCGGAGCGGCGCGTTCGTCGCGGTGAGTCAGCACGATGTCGTAATCGGCGAGCAGGCGCGGTGTCTCCGTGGGCGGGACGTCCTCGTCGCCGGCGACGATCTCCACCCCGCTGCCCGCCATGGCCGGGAGTACATGCGGTAGCAGCAGCGCCCCGCCGGACGGGAATACCGCCACCCGAACCTGTCCGCGGGGTGAGCCGCGGTAGTGGGCCATTTCGGCGACCGCGCGATCGAGCGCGGCCAGCACCTCGTCGGCGCGGACCACGAGGGCGTGACCCGCATCGGTCAGCCGTACCCGGCGCCCGCTGGGTTCGAGCAGAGTGACGCCCGCCTCGCGAGCGAGCACCTTCAATTGCTGTGATACCGCCGACGGAGTCATGGACAGTGCCTCGGCCACGGCGCCGACCGTGCCGCGATCGGCGAATTCCCGCAGGATGCGCAGCCGCTCCACGGACAAGTTCGAACCCGGCGAGACCATTAAGTTATTCTAAATCATTCGTCCATAACAATTCGATTGTGCTCATTGTTCAAACATCCCACGATTGAACGGTGACCTCCCGTGACCGCCTCCTCGCCGCGACCGTCGTCCTGCTGTGGGGCGTGAACTTCCTGGCCATCCGAGTGGGGCTCGACCATCTGCCGCCGTTCTTCTTCGCCGCCCTGCGCTTCGCGGTCATCGCGGTGCCCGCCCTGCTGCTCATCCCACGGCCACCGGTGCGATGGCGCTGGATCCTGCTCTACGGCACGGGTTTCGGCATCCTGCAATTCGCGTTCCTGTTCACCGCGATGCGAATCGGGATGCCCACCGGGCTGGCCTCCCTCGTCCTGCAATCCTCGGCACCGTTCACGGTGATCCTGGGCGCGCTGCTGCTGCGAGAACGGTTGCGGCCCGTGCAGGTCGGCGGGCTACTCGTCGCCGTGGCGGGTATGGCGGTGATCGGCTGGAATCAGTTCGCGCACGCCGCGCTGCTGCCCGTATTGCTGACGCTGGCCGCCGGATTCGGCTGGGCACTGGGCAATATCGGAGCGCGACAGGCGAGTGTCGAAGCCCCCGGCAGCAATCCGCTGCATCTGACCCTGTGGATCACCACGGTGCCGGTACTGCCGCTGCTGGCGATATCCGCGGTGTGGGAGGGGCCCACGACGGGGGTGCGGGCGCTGCTGGACACCTTCACCGCGGACGGCTGGCCGGCTTTGGTGGCCCTCGGTTACACGGCCGTACTGGCGACGGTGGTCGGGTCGGGAATGTGGACCTACCTGATGAGCCGGTATCCGGCAGGTAGCGTCGCACCGCTGTCGCTGCTGGTTCCGGTGGTCGGGTTCACCGCGGCATGGATTTTCCTGGGTGAGACGCCCGCGTCGGCGAGCCTGATCGGGGGCGCGGTGGTCATCGCGGGTGCGTTTGCGGCTACCGCCGGTGCCCGCAAGCCGACCGGCGCGAAGAGGGAAATCCAGGCCTCTGCCGCGGACGCACCCCGATCCGGACAGGATGGCTACACCGCGCAGCAAGCCGTCATCTCCGCGCGGCAAGCCGGTCCCGCGGCACAACCGGACGCCTCCGCGACCCGGTACGACGGCAGGGACGCCGGGTCGGTTACTTTCCCGGACTCCGCGCATGCCTTGGAACCCGCGGTCCGGTGAAGCCGGTTTCCTGCGGCCACTGCGCCGCGGACAGCACATCCCGTTAGAGTATGGCGCAATCGCGACAGCTTTCGGATCGAGTAGTGGACACAATGGCACAGCATCGGTGGCCCGCCACGGGTACCGCAACGGTTTCTGATCAGCGGACCACCGGGACCGGGAGCTGTTCCCGGCGCACCGCCCTCCGAGCGGCCGCCGCCGGAGTCGGTGTCGCCGCCGCGGCGGCACTACCCGTCCGGTCGGCCGGCGCCGCGAAAACCCGGGTCGCGGTGCTGGGTGGCGGGGTCGCCGGACTCACCGCGGCACACGAACTCGCCGAACGCGGGTACGAAGTGACCGTCTACGAACGCCGCGCGCTGGGTGGAAAAGCCCGCAGCATGGGAGTACCCGGCACCGGTTCCGGCGGGCGACCCGACCTGCCCGGCGAACACGGTTTCCGGTTCTTCCCCGGTTTCTACCAGCACGTTCCCGACACTATGCGCCGGATCCCGTTCGCCGCCAACCGGAATGGCGTATGGGACAACCTGGTGTCGGCACCCGACGCCCGCTTCTCCCGCGCCGGCGGCGACGATATCCGTGCCCCGATGGAGTTCGGGAATCCGGCGACCGTGACCGCCGACGGCATGCGGGAAAGCCTCGCCTCGGCGATCTCCACCATGCTGAAGATGCCGCCGCAGGAGGGGATGTTCTTCGCCAACCGGCTGCTCGTGTTCAACACCAGCTGCGATGCCCGCCGCCTGGAACAGTGGGAGCGGACCTCCTGGCTGGATTTCGTGGGCGGCCACGAGCGGTCGCACGAGTTCCGGGCGCTGGTATCGCGCACCCTGACCAGCCTGCTGGTCGCGGCCAAGGACGAGCTCGCCAGTGTGCGCACCATCGGCACAATGGGTGAGCAGTTCCTCGGCAACCCGCTGCGGATCGGCTTCGACGGAGACCTGGACCGGGTGCTCAACGGACCCACCAACAGCGTGTGGATCGACCCCTGGGTTGCGTTGCTGCGGAACCTGGGGGTTCGGTTCGAGGTAGGCGCCGAGGTCCGCGGACTCGAGATCACCGGCCGGCGGATCACCGGCGCCCGGATCGGCACCGCGGACGGCGGCAGCGAGACGGTGACGGCGGACCATTTCGTGGTCGCGCTCCCCGCCGAACGCGCCCGCGACCTGTGGAACGCCGATATTCTCACCGCTTGGCCCGAACTGGCGAAGATGAGCAGGCTCTACACCGACTGGATGACCGGAATCCAGTTCTACCTGCGCCGCGGCGCCGCCCTCGGCAGCGGTCACAGCGCCTATATCGACTCGCCCTGGTCGCTGACCTCGATCGCCCAGAATGCGCTGTGGACGCGCAAACTACCCGAATACGGCGACGGTACGGTCCAGGACTGCCTCTCGGTCGACATCTCCGATTGGAACACCCCCGGGATCCTGTTCGGCAAAACCGCCAAGGAATGCACGCACGAGGAAATCGCGAAGGAAACGTGGGCACAGATCCTCGCCCACCTCAACGATCGCGAAGAACTGCTCCGCGACACCGACCTGCATTCCTGGTTCCTCGACCCGGGTATCACCTGGCATGCCGACCGTGGTGAGAACAGCAACGCCGATCCCCTGCTCATCAATACCGCCGGCTCGTGGGACGCCCGGCCCGAACCGCACGGCGGGGTCGAGAACCTCTTCCTGGCCGGCGACTACGTGCGCACGAATATCGACCTGGCGACCATGGAGGGCGCCAACGAATCCGCCCGGGCGGCAGTGAACGCACTGCTCGACGTCACCGGATCGAACGCGCCACGTTGCCGTACCTACACCCTGTACCGAGCCGTCGAACTCGAACCGCTGCGCCAGGCCGACGCCGCCGACTATGCCGCCGGACGCCCGAACCGGTTCGATATCCAGTTCTGAAACCGAACGCCGCCGTCTTCGTCGCCACCCGGCAAGCGGACGGAAACGACGATCACGCCGTTGCCCCGCCGCACTCGGGTAGGCGGCACGATCAGCGGCGCAGCGCCGGGACGACCCTGCGGATTCCGCGATCGCGACCGTGCCGACCAGGCCGGGCCGGTCGGCACGCCCCGTGGCAGACCTGTGCCCGCGTCCGACTCCCCGCGGTCCACATTGTCACCAGGGGGTGAACTCAGCCGCGCCGAGTGAGAGCGAGCGTTGCGGATCATTAGACTGCCCGCGTGGCAGATATCTCGGTGCGCGGGCGAACAGCCCTCAGAGTGGCCGACGCGGCGGCGTGGGCATCGCGCAAGGCCGGCCGTGGCAACGGTTCGATGATCGGCGGCCTCCTGGCCCTGCGCATCGACCCCAAGATCATGAAACAGCTCGGCCGCGGTAAGCGCACGGTGCTGATCACCGGCACCAACGGGAAGTCCACCACCACCCGGATGACCACGGCAGCGCTGAGCACCCTCGGTGAGGTCGCCACCCAAGCCGACGGCGCCAATATGGACGCGGGGATCGTCTCGGCGCTCAACGCCCACCGCGACGCACCGCTGGCCGCCATCGAGGTGGACGAACTGCATCTGCCGCATATCACCGATTCGCTGAAACCCGAAGCGGTCGTCCTGCTCAACCTCAGCCGCGATCAGCTGGACCGGGTCGGCGAGATCAATATGATCGAGCGTCGGCTGCGCTCGGGCCTCGCCCGGCACCCGGACACCGTCGTCATCGCCAACTGCGACGACGTGCTGGTCACCTCGATTGCCTACGACCATCCCAATGTCATCTGGGTCGCCGCGGGCAGCGGCTGGGCGATGGACGCCACCAGCTGTCCACGCAGCGGCGAGCCCATTCTGTGGGAAGGCGTGCACTGGCACAGCACCGGCACCGATTTCTCTCGCCCGCAACCGGATTGGTGGCTGGACGAAGACAAACTCTGCGGGCCCGACGGTGTCCGGCTGCCGCTGCGGTTGGCCCTGCCCGGCCGCGCCAACCGGGGTAACGCCGCGCAGGCCGTGGCCGCGGCCGTGGCCATGGGCGCCGATGTGGAGCAGGCCTGCGCGGCCACCGGCACCGTGCAGGAGATCGCGGGCCGGTACCGCACCGTGCAGGTCGGCGAGCACGCCGCCCGGCTGTTGCTCGCCAAGAACCCGGCCGGCTGGCAGGAAGCGCTGTCCATGATCGACCACAGCGCCGCGGGTCTGGTGATCGCGGTGAACGGGCAGGTCCCCGACGGCGAGGACCTCTCATGGCTGTGGGATGTGCGATTCGAGCATTTCGAAGATGTCCAGGTCGTCGCCGCCGGGGAGCGCGCCACCGACCTGGCGGTGCGCCTGACCTACGCCGGGGTCGCGCACACCACCGTGCCCGACCCGGTCCGCGCCATCGCGTCCTGCCCGGCGGGGCAGGTCGAAGTACTCGCGAATTACACGGCGTTCCGCGATCTGAACCGTGACCTCCAGGAGCACAACCGATGAGCGAATCGACCATCCGGATCGGGCTCGTACTGCCCGATGTGATGGGCACCTACGGGGACGGCGGCAACGCCGTGGTCCTGCGGCAGCGACTGCGATGGCGCGATATCGACGCCGAAATCGTGGAGATCACCCTGCCCGACCCCGTACCGGACTCCCTGGACATCTACACCCTCGGCGGTGCGGAGGATTCCGCGCAGCGCCTGGCGACCCGCCATCTGCTGCGCTACCCCGGCCTGCAGACCGCGGCCGGTCGCGGTGCCCCGGTCCTGGCGATCTGCGCGGCGATCCAGGTACTCGGCCAGTGGTACGAAACCTCCAGCGGCGAACGGGTGGAGGGCGTCGGGCTGCTGGACGCCACCACCACCCCGCAGCGCACTCGCGCGATCGGCGAGGTGACCACCACGCCACTACTGCCCGGGCTGTCCGCCCGGCTCACCGGATTCGAGAATCACCGGGGCGGGACCGTCCTCGGCTCCGACGCCACCGGTCTGGCGCGAGTGACCCGCGGCGTCGGCAACGGTGTCGGCAACGGCCTGGAAGGTGTGGTGCAGGGTTCGGTGCTCGGTACCTACATGCACGGTCCGGCCCTGGCCCGCAATCCAGAACTGGCCGACCATCTGCTCTGCCGGGCCCTCGGCGTGGATTCGCTGCCGGCCCTGGAGCTCCCCGAGGTCGAACAACTGCGCCGGGAACGCCTGCGGGTTTGATCGGACCTCCGGCGCGCGGCGGGGTCGGGGCGTCCGGTTCGGGGCCGACCATTCGAGTCCGGGGTAGGCCATTCGAGTCCAGGGTCGACCATTCGAGTCCAGGGGTAGACCTTCGGTGAACGGCGGGGCTGTAATTTTGGAGCCGCTCCGCGGCTCGAGGGTGGGGCCCTCGTGACCCCTGGTCTTCACTCCTCCGCTCCTCCGCTTCGCTCCCCCGCTCCGTCGCTCCAGACCAGGGGCGGGCCCCACCCAGGAAGGTGAACCATCCATGGGGGCGGCAGGTTGTCGTATCCGGCGGCACCTCGAGGGGTTCGGCCGCATGGATCCCGGGGCCGAACCTCGCGTGTGGCGGCACCCCATAGACACTGTGGGGTGTGAGCTACGACCATATGTTGCTGCCGTCCGGTGTCGCCGCTACGCCTGCCGAGGTCGATGCGTATTTCGCTACGCAGGAGGGTCGACCGGAAACGTCCGCGGTGGCGGCGCTCGCGGCCGAGCTGAACGACCGTAATGCCGAACTTCCCGAGGCGGACAGTTTTCTGAGCGCGCCCGTGGGTGGGGTGCCGTACGGGGCGGCGCTGCATATCGCCAGTCCTTACGATGCGATCGGTTTCGTCCGGAATCTGGTGTTCGAACTGGCGACCCCGCGCGACTACGCGGTCTACGACCCGCAGCTCACCTGGCTGATCGACCCGGCCGGGCATATCCCTGTCACCGTTACACACGGAGGCGCGGGGGAATTCCCGTATCTGACCGAATCCCTGGCTTATTTCTGGGTTCGCGAACTGGCCGATCCGAACCCGTATCTGATCGTGGAACGGGAGGCGCAGACCTATATCCAGACCTACCGGAGTTCGGCGCAGGATTTCACCCTCGAATACCGCGACGGTGCTCCCGACCGGCATTTCACCACGCAGGTCACCGGCGCGGACACTGTGGCCGGGCTGATCTGGGACTGGACCCGCGACAACCACGAGCGGCTCGACCAGCTGTCCTGGGAACAACTGGAAATGTAATTTCCGCCAGCCGGCCGGATCGGTATACGCACAGCCCCTCCACCGAAACAACACCCCCGGACCTCTACGCGGCGAGACCCCGAATGATCCACCCGGACCGAACGTAACCATCGGCGCCGCCGACACTTACGAGGCCCTCAAAGGTTACGGCCCGTCGCCCGCCTGAGTCGGGGGAGACCACCTCGATCACCAGGAGGACATTCGCGGGTTCGTAGGTCGTCTGGTCCAGCCCGGTGTCCGCGGCGGCATCGGCGACCAGGACATCGGGTTCCGGCCGCTGCCGGGGGCCGAGGGTAATCGTCATT
>NZ_JARWOV010000250.1 GCF_029868855.1 Nocardia carnea
ACGCCGAGCAGCGCCTCGCGGAGGAGGGGATCGGCGGGGATATCTACCTGTTCAAGAACAACACCGATTCGGCCGGCAACTCCTACGGTTGCCACGAGAACTTCCTGGTCGTACGGGCCGGTGAGTTCTCCCGGATCTCCGCATCGCTCCCACCCGCCACTGTCAAACCTGAGCTGTGTTTATTCGCGGCGCCTGCGGCGCCGCGGGTTTCGGCCCCCTGGCGGGCCGAAAACTTTCCGGGCCTCGCTGAACTCGGCACCGCCGTGGGTTGCGTTGGGTTCGGGCTGGTGCCGGTTGGTAAGGGCACTGGGTGGGCTAGAGATCCGGGGTGATCTTCTCGATCAGGGGGCGGACCTTGTCGAGGGGGATGTCCGGGATCGAATACACCTTCTTGCCGGCGGCGGTGGCGGCCGAGAGTGTGGCAAGACCGGCGCGGCGCTGCCAGAAGGTCTGCCGGACCGTCCAGCCGATGATGCCGGGTGCCTCCAGGCAGGAACGTTCCCGGTCGAGCGAGCCCGATCGGACCACCAGCCAGGTGGGTGCGCCGCCTTCCGCGGGCAGGACCGCGTGACCGAGGCCGCGGTAGCGGTCCTCGGCCAGTAGTGCGCAGATCGGGACGAGTGCGATCGGGATCAGCCACCACCACACCGCGACCTCCCATCCGGCGGCCGTGGGAATTGCCAACGCCACCAGGGCCAGTGGCACCGGCCAGCCTGCCCGGATATAGCGGCGGCGCCGCGCCGCCGGTCCGTGCGGGGTGAGCGGGATCCGGGCGGGCGCCTGAAGATGCGGTAGCGCGGCGGGATCCGGGGCAGGCTGATCACGCCGGGGTCGGAGCAGATCGGCGAGGGTGCGTTCGACGGCCGCCCGAGGCGACTGCGGCAGAATTTTCTGCCGGGGATTCTCGCCGGTCATGATCGCTTCGAGCTGGGCGGCACCGGCCGAGCGCAACAGCAGGGGCTCGATGATCGTGGCACCGCGCAACCGGGCCGTATCGAGGGTGATCTGCCGCAGCGTGAACAGGCCGCGCCGGACCTGCAGTGTGCTGCCGTAATCGGTGACCCGCAGCCGGAAGTAGGTGATCAGGTAGTGGGCACAGGCCGCCACGCTGACGACCACCACGAGGGCGGCCAGGAACAGTACGCCGAGGACGATCAGCGCCGCCACGCCGACACCGCGCACCGTATCCACGGTCTCCCGGTCCACCCGGATTTCGGACGAACCCAGGCCGAACTGGGCAGCGATACCGAGGGCGGAAGCGGCGAGGGCGAACCCGGTCAGCGACAGCGGCGCGTAGCGCACCCACTCCGCCCGCCAATGCCCGATTTCGCGGCCCGCCGCGGTGGAGGTTTCGCCTCCGGCGGCGCCACCTGCCGTGCCCGCGTGGACACCACCGGCGTCGGCGGGTGCGGTGGTGTCGTCCGGATCGAGTTCGAGTGCCGGGGGACCGTCGGCGGAGATATGGGGCCCCCGTGTGTGCGCGAGCAGTTCGGTGCGTAACGGGCGTACCTGATCGGCGGCCAGCGCGTCGAGTGTGAACCGGTCGTCGGCCCCGGCCTCCTGCCCGGTACCGATCACCACCGCGGCCAGCCCCAGGATCCGGTGCAGCGGATCGGCCTCGATATCCACCGACCGGATCCGGGCCCGTGGCACCGACAACCGTTTCCGCTGGACAACACCTGTGCGGAGTTCGACGTGGGTGGGACTCATCCGGTAGGTGGTGGTGAACCAGAGCGCGAGACCGTACGGCACCACGATGATCGGACCCAGCAGGCCCCACAACGGATTCCCGGAGCTCACACCGAGTACCGCGCCACCGACCACCGCCGGCAGGAACTTCACGATCGCCTGCACCGGATGCACCAGCAGCATCCGGCGATCCAGCCGCAGCCACGGTCCTTCACCGGTGGTCACGCCGGGCGGCGCGCTGGTGTCGGGACCGGCCACCGGCCGATCGTCGGCGCCACTCATGTTGCGTCCCCACGGTGCCGGGCCGCGACCTCGGTCAACTGCGCCACCGTCTTGTCGGCGAGCGACCGGTCGAGCAAACCGATACGAACGGCGCCCGCCGAGGAAGCCGTGGTGACGGTGATCGTCGAGAGACCGAGCAGCCGCTCCAGCGGCCCACGTTCGGTATCCACGGTCTGCACCCGGGAAATCGGCGCGACCCGGCTCTCCAGGGACAACCAGCCCACCCGGCTGTACACCGCCTCGTCGGTCACTTCCCAGCGGTGCACCCGATAACGCCATCGGGGCACTACGATCGTCGCCAGCACGGCAACGGGAACCACGACCACCGCCGCGGCCACCTGCCAGGGGCGGCGGTCGGGATCGAAAACCGCCCAGGCCACCAGCGCGGCGATGAGCACCAACCAGGTCAGGGCGATTTCCACAGTCCACAATGTCTTCGCGCGGGGACTGGGCCGCCGAGCGGGATCGAGCAGTGGATCGGTGGATCGAGGCGGACTGTCCGGCGACATGTACTCATGGTCGCACGCTTGTCCGGCGTTCGGACCGGCCAAGATCGAACGGCGGCCCGGTGGTCCCCGCGCACAGCTTCGACCTGCACGGAATAGCCCGCGATACAGCGGGGTTGTGAACGCTCGACGACCTGGGAGGAGACAGTTCCGGATGTGTACCGCATGATCGAGGGCGTGACCGAACTACCCGAACCGACCGTCCCGACCCCCGTGCCCACGCCGTCCGCGATGCGACGGGCGTTGCGCCGGGCGCGCGACGGGGTCACGTTGAACGCCGACGAAGCCACCGTGCTGCTGCACGCCCGCGACGCCGACCTGGCGGACCTGTGCCGTAGCGCCGCCCGGGTGCGCGACGCCGGTCTGGAGTCGGCCGGGCGACCGGCCACCATCACCTACTCGCGCAATGTCTTCATCCCGCTCACCCACCTGTGCCGGGACACCTGTCACTACTGCACATTCGTCACCGTGCCCGGCAAATTGCGCGCGCAGGGCCGCGGGATGTTCCTCGAACCCGACGAGGTGCTCGACATCGCCCGGCGCGGCGCCGAACTGGGATGTAAGGAAGCGTTGTTCACGCTGGGTGACCGGCCCGAGGCGCGCTGGCCCGAGGCCGCGCAGTGGCTCGACGAACGCGGTTATGATTCCACGCTGGACTATCTGCGCGCGGTCTCCATCCTGGTGCTGGAGGAGACCGGTCTGCTGCCGCATCTGAATCCCGGGGTGATGTCCTGGGAGGAGATCTCCCGGTTGAAACCGGTTGCCCAGTCGATGGGGATGATGCTGGAGACCACCTCGACCCGGCTGTTCACCGAGAAGGGCAACTGCCACTACGGCAGCCCCGACAAGGATCCCGCGGTGCGCTTGCGCGCGATCACCGACGCCGGGCGGCTCTCGGTTCCCTACACCACCGGAATCCTGGTGGGTATCGGGGAGACCATGGCCGAACGGGCGGATACGATCCTGGCGATCCGCAAGCAGCACAAGGCATTCGGTCATATCCAGGAAGTCATCGTGCAGAACTTCCGGGCCAAGGACGATACCGCGATGCGGCACGCCCCCGACGCCGATATCTCCGAATTCCTGGCCACCATCGCGGTGACGCGGCTGCTGCTCGGCCCGGATGTCGCGGTGCAGGCGCCGCCGAATCTGGTGTCCGGTGCGGAATGCCGGGCGCTGCTCGAGGCCGGTATCGACGATTGGGGCGGTGTATCGCCGGTGACGCCCGATCACGTCAACCCGGAACGGCCGTGGCCGAACCTCGATACGCTCGCCGAGCTCACCGCGAGCGCCGGATTCGAGCTGGTCGAACGTACCTCCGCGCATCCGAAATACGTCCGGGCCGGTAACCCCTGGATCGACCCGCGGATCGGCGTCCACGTCGCCGCGCTCACCGATCCGGAGACCGGGCTGGCGAAAGCGGACGCGCTCCCGGCCGGCCTGCCGTGGCAGGAACCCGACGAATCCTGGGAATCCGCGGGCCGGACCGATTTGAACACCGCCATCGATACAGACGGCCGCAATACCGATACCCGCAGCGATATCGACAATGCGTTCGGCGACTGGGACACCATCCGCGAACAGGTCCGCGATCTCGCCGCCGCGCCGCAGCGGCTGGACTCCGACGTACTGGCCGCGCTGCGTGCTGCCGAGAAAGATCCGGCGGGCCTGACCGACGCCCAATATCTGGCGTTGGCGACCGCGGACGGCCCCGACCTCGAAGCCGTCGCCGGTCTCGCGGATCAGTTGCGCCGCGATGTCTGCGGCGACGACGTCACCTACGTGGTGAACCGGAACATCAACTTCACCAATATCTGCTACACCGGCTGCCGGTTCTGCGCGTTCGCGCAGCGAAAAGGCGACGCCGACGCGTTCACCCTCAGCACCGACGAGGTGGCAGACCGCGCCTGGGAGGCGTACGTGGACGGCGCCACGGAGGTCTGTATGCAGGGCGGAATCGACCCGGACCTGCCGGTCACCGGATACGCGGACCTGGTGCGGGCAGTCAAGGCCCGGGTGCCGTCCATGCACGTGCACGCGTTCAGCCCGATGGAAATCGTCAACGGCGCTTCCCGCGGCGGCGAAAGCGTCCGGGACTGGCTGACCGCCCTGCGCGAAGCCGGGCTCGGCACCATTCCCGGTACGGCCGCCGAAATCCTCGACGACGAAGTTCGCTGGGTGCTCACCAAGGGCAAACTGCCCGCCTCGGCGTGGATCGACGTCGTCACCACCGCGCATCAAGTCGGCATCCGGTCGAGTTCGACCATGATGTACGGGCACGTCGACAATCCGAGCCATTGGGTAGGGCATCTGCGCGTACTGCGCGGTATCCAGGACGAAACCGGCGGTTTCACCGAATTCGTACTGCTGCCGTTCGTGCACCAGAGCGCCCCGCTCTACCTCGCGGGTGCCTCCCGCCCGGGCCCCACCAACCGCGACAACCGCGCCGCGCACGCCCTGGCCCGGATCATGCTGCACGGCCGGATCGACAACATCCAGACCAGCTGGGTGAAACTCGGTACCACCGGAACCCAGGTGATGCTGCGCAGCGGCGCCAACGATCTCGGGGGCACCCTGATGGAGGAAACGATCTCCCGGATGGCCGGCTCCCAGCACGGGTCGGCGAAAACGGTGGCCGAACTCACAGAAATAGCCGAAGGTATCGGCCGCCCCGTTCGCGAACGCACGACAACCTACGGAATCCCACCGAGCCGTGGGCCGGTTCCCGGCCTGGAACTGGTCTGAGCTGTGTTTTTTGCGGCGCCTGCGGCGCCGCAGGTTTTGGGCCATGGAGGTCGAAAACCTTCGATAGCCTCGCTGAACTCGGCGCCACCGCTGGTGGCGTCGGGTTTTTTGGAGGTGGAACCCCGTGCGTATCGGCGGATACCGCCGGTAGCCGTGCGAACTGCAGCGTTCCGTCCCGTCGCATTCGGTTCGCACCCTCGCGCCGCGGAGGCGGCTCCGAAATCACGGCCCCGGACGGTCAGCCCCCGGCGGCGGACAACATCCCCCGAAACGCACCGCAGAATATTAGGACAGGCTCACCGGGGGTAGCGTTCGGTGCACCAGGGATACTTGTGCGCGGGCGCAGTTACCCGGAGAAGAAGGAAGACTAGGAGAGCGGGAGTGACCTACATCATCGCCGAACCGTGCGTTGACGTGAAGGACAAGGCGTGCATCGAAGAATGCCCCGTGGATTGCATCTACGAGGGTGGCCGCATGCTCTACATCCATCCCGACGAATGCGTTGACTGTGGTGCGTGTGAACCGGTCTGCCCGGTGGAGGCGATCTTCTACGAGGACGACACCCCCGATCAGTGGAGCGGCTACGTGAACGCGAATGTCGATTTCTTCGACGAACTGGGTTCGCCCGGCGGCGCGACCAAACTGGGCAAGGTCGATTTCGATCCCCCGTTCATCAAGGAACTGCCGCCGATGGCCGAGGATTAAGAGCGTTCGGTAGATGAGCACTGAGGTAACGCATCGTCCCCGGGTGAGCGCGGCGCTGCCCGATTTCCCGTGGGACACCCTCGCCGACGTGAAGGCCGAGGCGGCAGCGCATCCGGGCGGGCTGGTCGATCTGTCGGTCGGTACCCCGGTGGATCCGGTGGATCCGCTGATCCGGGCGGCGCTGAGTTCGGTTGCCGAGGTGCCGGGGTATCCGACGACCCACGGCACCCCGGAATTGCGTGCACACGCGGTGGCCGCCTTGGCGCGGCGGTTCGGGATCACGGGTGTGGCCGAGGCGGCCGTGCTGCCGGTGATCGGGACCAAGGAGCTGATCGCCGGTCTGCCGCGGCTGCTGGGGCTGGGTGCCGCGGATCTGGTGGTGATTCCCGAGGTCGCGTATCCGACCTACGAGGTCGGTGGGCTGCTGGCCGGCACCCGGATTCTGCGCGCCGACGGGCTCACCCGGCTGGGGCCGGAAAAACCCGCGCTGATCTACCTCAATTCGCCGTCCAACCCCACCGGCAAAGTGCTGGGTGTGGAGCATCTGCGCAAGGTGGTGTCCTTCGCACGGGAACGCGGCGCGATCGTGGCCTCCGACGAGTGTTATCTGGGCTTGGCCTGGGACGAGCCGGCGGTGTCGATCCTCGATCCCAGGGTGTGCGATGGCGACCACACCGGCCTGCTCGCGGTGCATTCGCTGTCGAAGACCTCCAATCTGGCCAGTTACCGGGCCGGTTTCGTCACCGGCGACCCGGACCTCGTGGCCGAATTGCTGGAGGTGCGCAAACACTCCGGCATGATGGTGCCGTTCCCGATTCAGGCGGCGATGTCGGCGGCGCTGGCCGATGACGAGCACGAATCCGTCCAGCGGGAGCGTTACCGTGCGCGCCGCGAGATCCTGCGCTCCGCGCTGCTGGGCGCGGGTTTCCGGATCGACCACTCCGAAGCCGGCCTGTACCTGTGGTCCACCCGCGACGAACCCTGCCGTGACACCCTGGCCTGGCTGGCCGGCCGCGGTATCCTCGCCGCTCCCGGCGATTTCTACGGCCCCGCCGGTGCCCGGCACGTCCGCATAGCCCTGACCGCCACCGACGAGAGAATCGCCGCCGCCGCCGAACGTCTGTGAACCCGGCGCGTGCGGCGCAAATCAGCACAGCCAAAACCCGCGTCGGCGCAGTGCGACGCGAAAAAACAGGGCTAGCCTTGGGGTATGGACGCTGTCACAGTTGTCCCGACCCCCATGAACGAACCGGTGCACAGCTACGCGCCGGGCAGCCCCGAGCGGGCACGCCTGCTCGGCAAGCTGGCCGAGATCTCGGGCACTACCCTCGACATTCCGCTGGTCATCGACGGTAAGCACCGTCCCGGGATCGGCGAGCGCCGCGAGATCGCCGCTCCGCATCGGCACCGGCAGGTGCTCGGGACCTACACGAATACCACTCATGACGAAGCCGCCGCCGCGATCGAGGCGGCGACCGCCGCCGCCCCTGCGTGGCGCTCGCTTCCGTTCGACGAACGCGCCGCGGTGCTGTTGCGGGCCGCGGACCTGCTGTCCGGGCCGTGGCGGGAGACCTTGGCCGCGGCGACCATGCTGGGGCAGTCGAAATCGGCGGTGCAGGCCGAAATCGATGCGCCGTGCGAATTGGTCGATTTCTGGCGTTTCAATGTGTCGTTCGCCCGCGGCATTCTGGCGCAGCAGCCGCAGTCGAGTCCGGGGGTCTGGAACCGGCTCGATTACCGGCCGCTGGAGGGTTTCGTCTACGCGATCACCCCGTTCAATTTCTCGGCCATCGCCGGGAATCTGCCCACCGCGCCGGCTCTGATGGGCAATACCGTCGTCTGGAAACCGTCGCCCACCCAGACACTCGCCGCCTATTACACGATGAAACTGCTCGAGGCCGCGGGGTTGCCGCCGGGGGTGATCAATATGGTCACCGGGGACGGGAGAGAACTCTCGGAAGTGGCGCTCACCGATCCGCGGCTGGGCGGTATCCATTTCACCGGGTCGGCGCCTACGTTCCAGTATCTGTGGAGTCAGGTCGGCGCCAACCTCGGCCGGTATCGCGGATATCCGCGGCTGGTCGGCGAGACCGGCGGTAAAGACTTCATCGTCGCGCACCCCTCCGCGGACCCGGTCGCCCTGCGTACGGCGCTGATCCGTGGTGCCTACGAGTACCAGGGCCAGAAATGTTCGGCGGCGTCGCGCGCCTATCTGCCCCGTTCGCTGTGGCGGGATATGGGTGACGATTTCCTCGGAATCGCCGATTCGCTGAGCTACGGCGATGTCGCGGAACTGTCGAATTTCGGCGGCGCCCTGATCGATCGGCGCGCCTACGACAAGAGCGTGCGGGCGATCGAGCGGGCCCGTTCGGCGAATGTGCCGATCCCGGTGGGCGGCACCTATGACGACAGCGAAGGCTGGTTCGTCCGGCCGACCGTGCTGCTGGCGGAAGACCCCCGCGACGAATCGTTCGCCACCGAGTATTTCGGCCCGATTCTCTCGGTATATGTGTACGACGACGGTGCTCCCGGCGCCTGGGAGACCGTTCTGGCGGAAGTGGAATCCGCGGCCCCCTACGCGCTGACCGGGGCGGTTTTCGCGCAGGACAGGGATGCGGTCGAGGAGGCCTCCACGCGGTTGCGCTTCGCGGCCGGAAATTTCTACGTCAACGACAAACCGACCGGCGCCGTCGTGGGGCAGCAGCCGTTCGGTGGCGCGCGGGCCTCGGGGACCGACGACAAAGCCGGCTCCCCGCTGAACCTGCTGCGCTGGGTGGCGCCGCGCGCGATCAAGGAGACCTTCGTCCCGCACACCGATCACCGGTATCCCCATATGGAGCGAGGATGAGCCGGCGAACTCCCGTCGCGATGCGGTGCGGGCGGGAGGTCCGGTGAATCCGCTGCGCCCGGCGATCCTCGCGGCCGCCGGATCGGAACGGGTGAAACGGACGCTGACCACGAGCCCGGTGACCGCCGCTCTCGTCCGGCGCTTCGTACCCGGGGAGACGCGGTCCGAGCTGGTCACCGCGGCCCGGGAACTGCTGGCGAGCGGGCGGGCGGTGAGCGTGGATTTCCTCGGCGAGTACACCACCGATCGCGCGCAGGCCGATGCCGCGGTCGCCGAGTATCTGGCACTGATCAACGACCTCGCGGCACTGGATACCACGGCGGTCCCGGCCGGGGCGGCACCGCTGGAGGTCTCGGTAAAACTTTCCGCCCTCGGCCAGTGGCTGGGGCCGGACGGACCGGCGATCGCCACCGAGAACCTGCGTGTGCTCTGCACCAAGGCGGCGGAGGCGGGGGTATGGGTCACAGTGGACGCCGAGGACCATACGACCACGACATCCACACTCGCCGCGATCCGGCAGGTACGCCCGGACTTCCCCTGGCTGGGCACGGTGATCCAGGCGTATCTGTACCGCAGCCCGGACGATTGCCGTGACCTCGCGGACGCGGACGCGGGCGCGCGGGTGCGCCTGTGCAAGGGCGCCTACCGGGAGCCGGAGACAGTGGCCCACCAGCACCGCGCCGATGTGGACAGCGCGTATCTGCGCTGCCTGCAGGTGCTGATGCAGGGCGCGGCCCGGCCGCTGGTGGCAACACACGATCCCGCGCTGATCGCCGCCGCGACCGACCGCGCTACCGGGACCGGCCGCGATCCCGGCGAACTGGAGTACCAGATGCTGTACGGCATCCGCACCGACGAACAACAGCGGCTCGCCGGCCGGGGCGATTTCGTTCGCGTCTACATCCCCTATGGCAACCAGTGGTACGGCTACCTCATGCGCCGCCTCGCCGAGCGCCCCGCCAACCTCGGTTTCTTCCTCCGCGCCCTGGCGACCCCTGCGCGAACCTGACGCCGAACGCCGTGCTCCGATGTCGGTCCCCCGCCGCACATCCGTCCCCACGTGCCGAACCGGCGGCGCCGAAGGTGCCCGCAAATAAACACAGCTCAGACCAATGGTTTGCCCTTGCGCATGCGGCGGCGCATATCCCACAGGTAGTAGTTCATGGGGAACTGGCGTAGAAAGCGAGGCTGGAGTTTCAGACCGAAGCCGATGACCTTCATCGTCCGGTCGAACCAGCGCTGATTGCCCTCGGTCCAGTTCATGTACATCTTCTGGCGGATCTGCGGGGGCAGGCAGCCGGAGACGACGAACCGATGGAACTTGGCCGATAGCCACCGCACGGGTAGCGGCAGCATCTTCAGGTCGATGAGGTCGTTGAAGTAGGCGCGGGTGGTGTCGTCGATTTCGAGATTGTCCAGGTTGTCTTCCCAGAACTCCCAGAACGCGGCCCGGTTCGGCGGCCACATTTCCGGGCGTACCTGCAGGGTGGTGCCGAGCCGGATGCTGTGCGCGTAGAAGGTGTCGGCGGTCGCCTCGTCCATGGGGCCCTGGACTTTCTCCAGGAGGTCGACGAATCCGAAGTACAGGCAGGCAGCGACCCAGAGCTGGAGTTTGGGGTCGAAGGCGTTGTATTTGACCGGGCTGGTGGGTTTGGTGCGGATATGCCGGTGGGAGGTGTTGACCGCGAGCCGGTAGGCGTTGCGTTCCTCCTCGGTGCCCAGCATGGCGACCGACAGGTAGGTGAGGGTGGTGCGGAGTCGTTTGAACGGGTGCACCATCACGTTGCCGCTCTTGACGTCGCTCTCCATGACGCCGTAGGCGACCGGTCGCAAACCCAGCTGCATGATCACGTTCGCGGTGCCGCCGAGAAAGGCGGTGATTCCGACGATATGGTCCTCGACGTCGAAATCGGGGGCGTAGAGCGGGCGGGGTTCGGGTTCGCTCTGTGACATGGGCTGGGGAGCGGTCATCGGTGACCTCTTTCCTATGAGAAGATTATATGATAACCATCTCATTCACTCGATGTCGCGTCAACTGTCCGCGTAGTTGTGCGATGCTTACTGCGTCATTGCATCACCGAGCGCGAGAGGTGCCGAGATGGGTGCGCTGGCTCAATTGTTGCCACTGGTGCGATCGCCGCGCCGCGATCAAGACCAATCGGTGTTGGCCGCCGCGCTGCAGGCGTTTCTCGATTTCGGGATCAAGCGCACCAGCATGGTGGAGGTCGCGCGCCGGGGCGGGCTCTCGCTGGCGACGCTGTACCGCCGGTTCTCCAGTAAATCCGATCTGATCCAGGCCGTGGGGCTGGCGCAGACCCGCGATTTCATCGAGGGTGTCGATGCCGCGGTGCAACGGCAGATCGATCGCGATGCGGGGGCCGAAGCCCAGATCGTCGAACTGTTCGTGGCCTTTCTCGACGGGCTGCGCAGTAACCGGTTGCTGGACCGGTTGCTCGATACCGAACCCGAGATCGTGTTGCCCTACCTGACCACCAAGGGCGCCCCGGTTATCGAACTCGGCCGCGATTACCTCGCCGAGTTCGTCACCCGGCTGCAGGCCGAAGGAAAATTGCCGGCCTACGACCCGCTGCCGGTGGCCGAAATGGTCGCGCGGACCGCATTGTCGCTGGCGCTGACTCCGCAGACGGTGATTCCGCTGGACGACGAGGTCGCCGTCCGCAAATACGCGCGCGATCATGTGGCGGTCTCGTTCCGGGTGCCGATCACGGATTCCTGAATTCGAATCGAGCTGTTTCGCATTCCTACCCGGCAAGCACCGTTCGGAGACTGCGAAGGTTGCCCGTTCACCATCTCGCCGTGTCACAAAGGTGTCAAGCGTCGCCGGGCGAAACAGCCGCGGCTGTCCCGGTCACCGGCACACTTCGCGGCCGGGTAGGTCGGCGTAGCCGCGGGGTTGGCGGGCAGTAGGTTGGGCGCATGTCCCTCGCGCCGCGTCTGCTCCGATCGCTGGACCCCCTGGCCGTCGCCGCGGGAGCCGATATCCCCGACGCCGTCACGATCGACGGAATCGCCCTCTCTCGCAGTGATCTGCTCGGTGCGGCCACTTCGGTGGCGGAACGGATCGCGCGCGCGGAACGGGTCGCGGTACTGGCCCGCCCCACGGCATCCACCGTGCTCGCCGTCATCGGCTGCCTGATCGCCGGGGTGACCGTGGTCCCGATACCGCCCGATTCCGGTACCGCCGAACTCGACCATATGCTCGCCGATTCCGGGGCGCAGGCGTGGCTGGGCGAGGCGCCGGAAGGTACCGCGCTACCGGTGGTCCCGGTCCGTCAGCACGCCCGGTCCTGGCATACCTACCCCGAGCCCGACCCGGCCGCACCTGCGTTCGTGCTCTACACGTCCGGAACCACCGGCCTGCCGAAGGGCGTGGTGCTGAGCCGTCGCGCGATCGCCGCGGGCCTGGACGCGCTCGCCGAGGCCTGGTCGTGGACCCCGGCCGATGTACTGGTGCACGGTCTGCCGCTGTTCCACGTACACGGCCTGATCCTGGGTCTGCTCGGCCCGCTGCGCGTCGGCAGTCCGCTCGTGCACACCGGGAAACCGACGCCCGCGAACTACGCCGCGGCCGCGGGCACCATATATTTCGGCGTGCCCACGGTCTGGTCCCGGATCATCGAGGATCCCGACGCCGCGAAGCAACTGAGCGCCGCCCGGCTGCTGATCTCCGGTAGCGCACCGCTGCCTGCGCCGGTGTTCGAGCGGCTCGCCGAACTCACCGGTCAGGCGCCGATCGAACGCTACGGGATGAGCGAAACAATGATCACGCTCTCCGCGCGGGCCGACGGCGAACGCCGGCCGGGCTGGGTCGGGATACCGGTGCAGGGCGTGCAGACCAGGCTGCGGGACGAGGCAGGACAGCCGGTGCCGCACGACGGTTCGAGCATCGGAGGACTGCAGGTCCGTGGTCCGATGTTGTTCGACGGATATTTCGGCCGTCCGGAAGCCACCGCCGAATGCTGGACCGAGGACGGCTGGTTCCGCACCGGTGATGTAGCGGCGATCGACGCGAACGGATTCCACCGGATCGTCGGCCGGGAATCGGTGGACCTCATCAAATCAGGCGGGTACCGAATCGGCGCGGGCGAGGTCGAGACCACCCTGCTCGGCCACCCCGGTGTCGCCGAGGTGGCGGTGGTCGGATTGCCGGACGCCGATCTCGGCCAGCGGATCGTCGCATTCGTCGTCGCGCGCGAAACCGCGCCCGGCGAACAGGAACTGATCGACTATGTTGCCGGAGAACTCTCGGCCCACAAACGGCCGCGGGAGATCCGATTCGTTGCGTCTCTGCCACGCAATGCCATGGGCAAGGTGCAGAAGAAGCAACTGAACAGGGTCGTAACACCGGGCGAGTAAGCGCGTGGGCGCAGGCCTTCCGGATATTGACCTCAACCGGACTCGAGGTCCTACCGTCGGTCCCATGAACGCGACGCTCAGCCCCGAACAGCTCGACTATCTGGCCGGGCAACGGCTCGGCCGGTTGGCCACCGTAGCTCCCGACGGGGCGCCCCAGAACAACCCCGTCGGGTTCCGGTACAACCCCGACCTCGGCACCATCGATATCGCCGGCTGGAATATGGGGCGCTCACGCAAGTTCCGCAACTTGGCGAAGAACAACCGGGTCGCGTTCGTGGTCGACGATATCGCCTCGGTCCAGCCCTGGCGGGTGCGCTGCCTGGAGATCCGCGGCACCGCCGAAGCGCTCACCGAAACCGCCACCTACATAGGAACCGAACCCGGGGAACTCATTCGCATCCACCCGGAACGAGTGATCGCCTTCGGAATCTGAGATACGGCGAGCCGTTCACCGGCCGCGCTCCGCGTAGGGGAACCCGCGTCCAGGTTACGACCTGCCCGCGGGTCCAATTCTCGGCCCCGGCTCGCTGGTCAGTTGTGCGCGTGCAACGCTTCGTTCAGTTCGATCCCGGTACCAGAGCGGGGAACGACCTCCACCGCACCGGTTTGCGAATTACGCCGGAACAGCAGATTGTTCGTGCCGCTCAGTTCGGCCGCCTTGATCACCTTGCCGTCCGGCGTGGTGACCTTCGTACCGGCGGTGAGGTAGAGGCCCGCCTCCAGCACGCAATCGTCGCCGAGCGGGATGCCCAGGCCCGAGTTCGCGCCCAGCAGCGAGCGTTCGCCGATCGAGATGACGGTGGTACCGCCCCCGGACAGCGTGCCCATGGTGGACGCGCCGCCGCCGATATCGGAGCCGTCGCCCACGACGACGCCCGCCGAGATGCGGCCCTCCACCATGGAGGTGCCGAGAGTGCCGGCATTGAAGTTCACGAAACCCTCGTGCATGACGGTGGTTCCGGCCGCCAGATGAGCACCCAGCCGGACCCGGTCGGCGTCACCGATGCGAACACCGGCGGGGACGACGTAATCGACCATGCGCGGGAACTTGTCGACGCTGTACACGGTCACCGGACCGCGGGCGCGCAATCTGGCCCGAGTGGTTTCGAACCCTTCCACCGCAGCCGGCCCGTGGTTGGTCCAGACGACATTGGCCAGCAGGGCGAACTGCCCCTCCAGGCTCACCGAATGCGGGCGAACCAGGCGATGGGACAGCAGGTGCAGGCGCAGGTACACATCGTGCGCGTCGACCGGGGCCGCGGACAGATCGGCGATGGTGGTGCGAACGGCGATCACCTCGACACCGCGCGCGGGGTCGGGGCCCACCAGATCGGCCAGTTCGGCGGGCGCCTCGGCGAGCCGCTCGGTACCGGTCTCGGTGAACTCGCCCAGCTGCGGGGCGGGGAACCAGGTATCCAGAACGGTTCCGTCCGTGGTCACGTTGGCGATGCCGATAGCGCTTGCTCCCTGAGTGCTCACGACACCGCAGCCTACCCACCAGCGTCTCCGAAGTGGTGCGGCACCTCTACGCTCGTATCCCGTGACCCTCGACTTGCACGCCGATCCCGTCGCGCTGACCGCGGCCCTCGTCGATATCCCGAGCGTGTCCCGGGAGGAGGCCGCGATCACCACCGCCGTCGAAACGGCGCTACGCACCCAGACCAGCGGTTTCGAGGTGGTGCGCCACGGCAATGTGGTACTCGCCCGGACCGACCGGGGCCTGCCTACCCGGGTGGTGCTCGCGGGCCATCTCGACACGGTGCCGATCGCGGACAACGTACCGGGCCGGTTCACCGTCGAGAACGGGTCCGAGGTGCTCTACGGCTGCGGTTCGGTCGATATGAAATCGGGAGATGCGGTATTTCTGCACCTGGCCGCCACCGTCGCCGAACCCGCGCACGACCTGACCCTGATCTTCTACGACTGCGAGGAGATCGCCGCCGAATTCAACGGCCTGAACACCATCGAACGGGAACTTCCGGAATGGCTGGACGCGGATCTGGCGATTCTGGGCGAACCCTCCGGCGGCTGGATCGAGGCCGGCTGCCAGGGCACGCTGCGGGTCCGGTTGAGTACGGCCGGTGTGCGGGCGCATTCGGCACGGTCCTGGCTCGGGGACAACGCGGTCCACCGCCTGGCCCCCATCTTGGCCCGGCTGTCGGAGTATCGGGCGCGTGAGGTCGATATCGACGGCTGCCGCTACCGCGAAGGTCTGTCGGCGGTGCGGATCGAGGGCGGAGTGGCCGGCAACGTGGTGCCGGATGCGGCCGCGGTGGAGGTGAATTTCCGGTTCGCGCCGGACCGCACGGTCCAGCAGGCCACCGAACACGTCCGGGAGGTGTTCGCGGGCCTGGAATCGGAGTTCACTGTGACCGACGCGGCACCCGGCGCGCTGCCCGGGCTCACCGCCCCCGCGGCGAAGGGACTCGCCGATGTGGTCCGGGCGCACGGTTCGGCCGGTATCCGCGCCAAATACGGCTGGACCGATGTCTCCCGATTCGCCGCCCGCGGTATACCGGCGGTGAACTTCGGCCCCGGCGACCCCAATCTCGCGCATAAACGCGACGAACACGTACCGCTGGCCCAGATCACCGCTGTCACCGAGATGCTGCGCGCCTACCTGGAGGGTAACCAGTGAACCCACGACCGTTCGCACTCTGCGTGTACTGCTCCGCGAGTACCGCCGACCCCGACAACCTGACCCTCGCGGCCCGGGTGGGGACCGAGATCGCCCGGCGCGGCTGGCAACTGGTCTCCGGCGGCGGGCATGTGTCGATGATGGGCGCGGTGGCCACCGCGGCCCGCGCCGGCGGTGCCAACACCATCGGCGTCATACCGAAACATCTGGTGCATCGCGAGGTCGCCGATGTCGACTCCGACGAACTGGTGGTCACCGACACCATGCGCCAGCGCAAACAGGTGATGGAAGACCGCGCCGATGCCTTCCTCACGCTGCCCGGTGGTATCGGCACGCTCGAAGAGTTCTTCGAGGCCTGGACCGGCGGTCACCTCGGCCAGCACACCAAACCTATGGCGATTCTCGACCCCGGCGGCCACTACACCGGCCTGTTCACCTGGCTCGCCGAGCTTCACGACCGCGGTTTCGTACCGCAAGAGGCCCTCGACCTCATCACCGTCACTGCCGATCTGACCGAAGCGTTCGCGGCCCTGGATCCCGGCACGTCCCGGAAACCGGGTCTGCACGCGGTCTGACTACGTCTTCCCACCGGCACCGACGAGCCACCCGGCCGTACAGGTAGGTTTCCGGTGCGAGCTCGTCCGAACGCGCCCGCCGGCGCCGCCGCGTTCAGTGAGGCTTTCGGCGGTTTCCGGGGCCGAGTGGCAGGCAGCCCTCGGTGCGATGCGGCGCGGCCGGGCGTTCCGGGGCCGAACGATGACGGTGAGGGGGCCGGAACCCGGGCTCCGCGGCCGCGCAAATAAGCTCGGATCATGTTCGATCCTGTCCGTCCGTCGCCGACATTGTGCGGCCGGGCGGTGGCGACGGACCGCGCGCTGGTCATGGCCATTGTGAATCGGACCCCGGATTCGTTCTACGACCGGGGCGCCACCTTCGATGACAGCGCTGCGCTGGCGGCGGTGGACCGGGCCGTGGGCGAAGGCGCCGACCTCGTCGATATCGGTGGAGTGAAGGCGGGCCCGGGGGAGACGGTGGACGCCGCGGAGGAATCGCGTCGCGTGGTGCCGTTCGTCGCGGCGATCCGGGCGAAGTATCCCGAATTGCTGATCAGTGTCGATACCTGGCGTTCGGAGGTCGCGCGGGCCGCGGTCGCCGAGGGCGCCGATCTGATCAACGACACGTGGGCGGGGGCCGATCCGGAACTGGTACCGGTGGCCGCGGCCACCGGGGCGGGGATCGTCTGCAGTCATACCGGCGGCGCGATACCGCGCACTCGCCCGCACCGGGTTCGTTATGCCGATGTGGTGGCGGAGGTGACCGATACCGTGGTGCGGGCCGCGGAGGCGGCGGTGGCAGCGGGTGTACGCAGGGACTCCGTGCTCATCGACCCGACCCACGACTTCGGGAAGAACACCTACCACGGGCTCGAACTGTTGCGCGCAGCGGACGTTCTTGTAAAAACCGGGTGGCCCGTCTTGATGGCGCTGAGCAACAAGGATTTCATCGGAGAGACATTAGGTGTCGGACTTTCCGAACGGCTGGAGGGCACATTGGCAGCAACTGCGTGGGCCGCGGCGGCCGGTGCCCGCGTTTTCCGGGTGCACGAGGTCGCCGCGACCCGGCATGTGGTCGACATGATTGCCGCGATCCAGGGTATCCGGCCCCCGGTACGAACTCTGCGAGGTCTCGTATGAAACTCACACACCACGAGCCCGGCTGGGCCACGACGAATACCTGGGACACCCCCCAGTGGGCGGTGGCCGATCTGATCGCCGCCAAGGCCGGACGTACCGTTTCGGTGGTGCTGCCGGCGTTGAACGAACAGGACACGGTCGCCGATGTGGTGGCCAGTATCCGGCCGCTGCTGGGCAGCCTCGTGGACGAGCTGGTGGTCCTCGATTCGGGTTCGACGGATGCGACCGCCGAACGTGCCCGCGCGGCCGGCGCCGAGGTGGTCAGCCGGGAGCAGGCCGTGCCCGAACTCGAACCCGTACCGGGCAAGGGCGAGGTCCTGTGGCGTTCGCTGGCGGTGACCAGCGGCGATCTGGTGGCCTTCGTCGACTCCGATCTGATCGACCCGGATCCGGCCTTCGTGCCGAAACTGCTCGGTCCCCTGCTGACCACCCCGGACCTGCATCTGGTCAAGGCCTACTACCGGCGCCCGCTGCGCCACGGCGGTGAGGTGGACGCGCACGGTGGCGGGCGGGTCACCGAACTGGTGGCGCGGCCGTTGCTGGCCGCGCTGCGACCAGGCCTGACATCGGTACTGCAACCGCTGGGCGGGGAATACGCGGGCACCCGGGAACTGCTCACCGCGGTACCGTTCGCGCCCGGGTACGGAGTCGAGATCGGGCTGCTGCTCGATACCTACGACCGGCTGGGCCTGCCGGCCATCGGCCAGGTCAATCTGGGGGTACGGACGCACCGCAACCGCCCGCTGGCCGATCTCGGAGTGATGAGCCGGCAGATCCTGGGCACCGTCCTGGCCCGCAGCGGGGTGCCGGATTCGGGCGCGGCGCTCACCCAGTTCCCGCTGGTCGGCAACGAGTTCACACCCCACAGCACCGCCGTGGACCTGGTCGACCGGCCGCCCATGAACACGATCCGCCCGGACGTGGCCGCCGCCTGAGCTCCGGCGTGGGCGCTGAGTGAGTCCGGACCGCGTGGCCGTCGCCGGGGTGCGGTCTGCCCAGGCGGTTCAGCACTGAGCCGCCGCGCCGCCGGGTGCGACTGTGATGCGATCCTGCACAGCCGCCAAGTGCTCCCGGTCGGGATTTCGCGGAGTCCCCGAAGTACGGGTGAAAGTCACAGGAGTGCCGAAATTGTCAGGTCGTGGTCGACGGCCGCGCCGCCGATGATGCCTGGCGTATGGGATGGGACGTTTCCAGCCCCCCCAAAAAAATCGGGCGACGCGTGTGTCGGCTTCCTCCGCTCAGCGGATTGGCGGGGGCGCCGCTGTCGATAGCGCGACGCGCGGTGTATCGCAGCCGCGGGACCGCCCGAGGCGCCGGTGCCGAGGTCTCGGGGGGAATTCTGGCTCGCTGCCCGAGACCGCGATGAAATTCGATACGCGGGCGTCGTGTGGTTTCGGACGGTTGCCTATGACGGCCGATCGTCCGTGGACTTCTCCGCGTTCCGCGCCGTGCCGTCGGGTTCGGACCCGGCCACGTCCTGACCGGGTTCGGGCTCGTCCTGCGCGGTCGTACCCGATTGTCCTTCCACGGCCGTGTGTTCGGTGGACTCCGTCAGGCTGCCGGTGGTGGTTTCGCCGTGGGTTGCGGTAGCACCCTCGACTTCGGCCTCACCGCGAACGGCCGCCCTGCCGGTCCCGGCTTCCGGGGTTCCGGCCTCGGAGCTCGTGCCGGTTTCCCGAGTTGTCTCCGGCTCGGTTCCGGCCGCCCGAGCGGCCCTGGTCGACTCGGCAACCTCGCGGCCCGTGGCCGACGCGGATTCGGGTGCGGGCCCGGACTCGGTGGTCGGCGATATTCCGGTGGTGTCCTCGGCTGCCGACGGAGGTGGTGCGGTCGCTGTCGCGGCGCCGGATGTCGATTCGGCAGGGGGCTGATCGGTGGCGGCGGACGGTTCCGATTGCGGTTCCGACTCGCCGACCGGATGGGCGCCGGGCTCCGCGGATCCGTCCTGTTCGTCTTCCAGGCGGGCCTGGAGTTCGGCGACCGTGACGTACTCGGTGTCCGCCGACCCCGGACTACGCAACCAGAGGACCACCGAGACCAGCAGTCCGGCTACGACCAGAACCACCGCCACGATGATCAACGCGTCCACCTGCGCCTCCACGAATTACCTTGTCGGAGCCAGACATCGCCAGGGGTGCTGTGCGCACCTATCGGTGCGAAGCGGTTTCACGGTTACCGAACATTCCGCCGAATTCGGCAAATGCGGGCGGTTGGCCGTGTAAACCAGCACCAGCGCCAGAGTAGCAATATCGTTGACAGGCCAATATTCGTTGTCGCTATCGACGATTCCGGGCGTGTCGGGAATTGTCCGCCGGGTGCGAATTCGCCGCGCTCGCCGAAAGCCGGAGGTGCAGTGTCCGGCGATGCCGGAATATTGCAATCGGTGGTACTGCCGAGGCAGTGATCAGCGGCGCTGGCGCACCGGCCGTAGCCGCGAATCGACCGGGTCGTGCAGGTAGACCGGTGTCAGCAGATCCGCGTCGACCGGCTCCCCGGTCCCGCGTTCGTAACGGACCCCGATCAGCACCGAGAACCGGCGGTTGCCCGCCCGCTCGTGCAGGGTGGCCAACCGGGTGGCCAGCAGCCGGACCGCACCGAGTGAACCGGGCGGATGCAGGCCGTCGATCACCAGAACGGTGCCCCGGCCGTCGGGCCGCGGCAGGCGGGCCAGGTAGGCGATATCGTGCGGGTCCGGGCTGGCCGGCCGGTAGATACGGCGGGCGGCTCGATCCTCGATACCGCGCCGCCCGTCGCCGGGCCGGGCCACCGCTCGCCGCAGCCGCGGATCGCCCGCGATGAGCTGGCGCAGGCTCGGCGACAGTTCCGGGCCACTGAGCACGATGAGACCGTCGCGCAGGAGATCCACCGGGCGTCCGGGCGCGAAAGGTTCGATGGTCACTCCGAAGCCCAGCTCTTTGAGCTGTTCGGCGAGCCGCGGCGCGGCGGCCGGATCCGGTGCGCCCATCAACCGGCCTGCACGCGTGTCCGGGACCAGCAGAGTGAGTGGGCCGTGGCCGAAGAACAATCCCTCCGGTGCCGGGCCCTGCGTACTGACCTGATGGATACGGGCGCGGGAAAGCCCCGCGGCGGCCCCTATTCTGGCGAAAGTCCACCCCTCGGCGTGCAACTCCCGGATTACCGCACGTCGAATTCGAGTGAGCTCGTTGATGGTTTGCTGAGCCGCTGCGACACCCTCCGTTGCGGCCTTGAGTCGCTCGACTTTGTCCTCGATCGCGAATATTCGCGCCACGTCATCGGCCGACATGTGCGAAGTGTAGACATCAGGCCCCTGAACGGCGTCTAGAGCAGTTGACGATCAGGTGGCGTCGGTGTCGATCGGCGGACGCTCATTGTGCTCGAGTGGTTTATTCTGTTGCGCCCGCGGGTAATCTGGCATCCCGCTGGCGGCGCCGAGAACATTCCTACTGTCCGGCAGGGAACCGTCGAGGTCTTTGAAAAGGGAATCGTCGCCGTTCAGAAGATGTTTGGTCACCACCGACCGCGGAGACATCCCACGTAATTCCTGGAGATCGGCGATCGGCTTTCGCAGCTCGTCGAATTCCGGCCCGAGTTCGGAGCGCAATTGCGACGTCGCGCCGGTCGCGTAATCGCGGACTTGGCGCAATGTGCGCGCAGTCCACCGCGCGGCGCCGGGTAACCGTTCCGGGCCGAGGATTACGAGGGCGGCGACGAGTAGGACGAGCATCTCGCCCCACCCGATACTGCTGAACACCCCATCAGGTTACCCGGCGTCGCGGGCGATGGATCAGTCGGAGGCGAGCGTCACGGGAATGTCCACCTGCCGGCCTTCCCGGATGAGCTGGACGTTCACCGTCTGGCCGATATCGTTGCTCTGCACCGCCACGACCAGTTCGTCGGGGTTGGTGACCTCCCGGTCGCCCACGCGCACGATCACATCGCCCTCGACGATCCCGGCGTTCGCCGCCGGGCTCCCCGGCTGCACATCGGCGACTTCCGCACCGCTCATGACCTCGTTGGCGACGGTTTTCTGGCGGGCGCTCACGCCGATCACCGGGTGGTGGATCGAGCCGTCGCGGATGAGGGTCTGTGCGACCTCGGTCATCTGGTCCACGGGAATCGCGAAGCCGAGCCCCACCGAACCGCCGCTCTCGCTGCGGATCGCGGTGTTGATGCCGATGACCCGGCCGTCCGCGTCCACCAGCGCGCCACCGGAGTTACCGGGGTTGATCGAGGCGTCGGTCTGCACCGCGTCGATCACGGCCTTCGTATCGCTGCCTTCGCCCTCCAGTTTCACGGGGCGGTGCAGGGCGCTGACGATGCCCGAGGTCACCGTCTTGCTGAGGCCCAGTGGCGAACCGATGGCCAGAACCGCGTCGCCGACCTGGACGTCGCCGGATTTGCCCAACTCCGCAACAGTGAGATTTTTCACATCCACCTTGAGGACCGCGAGATCGCTCTTCGGGTCCCGGCCCACGATATTGGCCGGTGTGCGGGTGCCGTCGGAGAACGTGATCTGGATCCGGGCCCGGCCGGAGGTATCCTGTGCCGCCATCGAGACCACGTGGTTGTTGGTGACGATATAGCCGTTGCCGTCTATGACGACCCCGGACCCGGTGGCGCCGTTCTCGCCGACGGTGGTGCGGATGGAGACCACCGAGGGCAGTACGGCGTCGGCGACCTGCGCGATCGGGCCGTGCGGCTGCTCGCTGTCGCTCTGTTCCAGGCTGACCTTGCGGGAAGTCAGCGTAGAGGCGGTCTCCGCCGTCAGCCGGCCGACGAGGCCGCCGACCAGGCCTATCGCCAGCGCGATCGCAGCCAGTATCAGCAGGGCGCGCGGCGCGACCCGGGAACCGAACAGGACCTGCCGGGCCGAAAGCTTCGGTGCCTGCGGCATTTCCCGGGCGGACGGCGTCGACAGCGCGGGTGCGCCCAGCCGGGCCTGCGCATCGGGATCGCGCCACGGGTCCGCCGGACCCGCCACCGGGGGCGTTTCGGTATCGGCGTCCGGATCGCGCTGGAGCAGCTCGGTGGACCCGGGCGGCCGGCCGAACGCTTCGGCCAATACCGCGGCCGGGGGGCCCTTGGGCGCGGTACCGGCCGGCCGGGTGTCGTTACGGCCGTTGCGCGGGGCGAACGAGCCGGACTGCCCGGCCGGGCGGCGGAACGCATGCGCGGTATGTGAGTCCACATGGGGCCGGTAGACCGGGCGTGGGGCCAGCACCGGCGCGCCGGGCGGGCGCAGCGTGCCGTTATCGGCCGTCGTGCCGTTTTCGTCCGCCGAATCAGGAGTATTGGCAGGGGAATTGTGCGTCGATTCGGAACTCACGCGGCAAACTCTACTTGCGCCACCACGTCGACCACCGGAAGCTGTCGAAGGTCGCGGAAAAGGACTGGCCGGAAAACCCGAATACCGCCTCGTTACGTGGATTTCCGGGCGAATTCGTCCCGGTGGCCGGTTCGGCGAGTGGAATACGTGACAGGCTGTCGTGCAGACCGGTGGGCACCGAGACCTGAGTGGCCCGGCGCAGTGCGATCCGGGCCTGCTGCTGCGCCTCCACCTCGGCGGCGCATTCCGGGCACACCGAAAGATGCTGAGCCGCCCGCAGATACGGATTCATTCGCAGTTCACCATCGACATAGGCGGCGACCGCCTCGCTCGCCAGATGTTCGGTGGAGTGGAACTGCGGGGGACGACGACCGGGCGTACTGGAGTCGCCACTCATTCGCTGTCCATCCTTCCCAACCGACATCGCTGACCGCCGGGACCCCGGGGGCCCCGCGGGCGGGGGCGCCCCCCCCCCCCCATCCCCCCCCCCCCCCGCGCCCCCCCGGCCCTCCCCGCCGGCCACCCGGGGGCGCCCGGCCAGGCCGGGGTGGGCTACGCCGCCCACCCGGGCGGCTATACCGCCGGCGCCCGGTTCCGGGCCCGCCGTGGCCGGACCGGAATCCAGC
>NZ_JARWOV010000251.1 GCF_029868855.1 Nocardia carnea
AGTTCGTCCCGGATCTGTGCCCGGGTCCGCCACAGCGGCGATGTCTGCGGCGGCAGCTTCGGCAGGACATGTTTGCTCACCCAGGGCCCGGCCCGACCGGCATCGAACTCCGAGGAGACGGCGTAGAACTCCCGCCCGTCCACGCCGGGGGCGGCCCTCGTTTCTTCCGGGGGGCGCCTGCGCGCGAAGGTGCGAACGACCGCGGGTCAGTGCCCGTGCTGCCCGTTCGAGCGCGCTTCGTCCTGCACTCGCTGGAGGATGGCGAGCTGCCGGTGTTCCTCTTCCAGTTCGTTCGCGAAATGCTGCTCGCTCTCCGAACGGGGATCGGGGCGCAGGAAGCTACCGGTGCCCGGCTGACCGGCCGAACCCAGCTGGTTCATCTTCTTGGGCACCACCGCACCCTGGTACTCCAGCGGCAGCGGGTGGCCGTGCTCGTCGACCGGGCCCAGCGGCTGGTGCACCTCGATGTACTCACCGTGCGGCAGGCGCTTGATCACGCCTGTCTCGATACCGTGCTCCAGCACCGCCCGATCACTGCGTTGCAGGCCGATGCAGAACCGGTACGCCAGGAAGTAGGCGAGCGGCGGTGCGACCAGCAGGCCGATACGACCGATCCAGGTGGTCGCGTTCAGCGAGATATCGAACTTGAGCGCGATGATGTCGTTCACGCAGGACAGGGTGAGCACCACGTAGAAGGTGATCGCCATGGCGCCGATCGCGGTGCGGACCGGGACGTCGCGCGGCCGCTGCAGCAGGTTGTGCCGGGCGGTGTCGCCGGTGAGCCTCTTCTCGATCCACGGATAGGCGATCAGCACCGCGAACACCAGCCCCATGGTCAGCGCGACCCAGAACACCGCGGGCACGGTGTAGCGGCCGAGATACAGCTCCCAGGGCGGCATCAGACGGGCCAGGCCGTCGGTCCACATCATGTAGAAGTCGGGCTGGGAACCGGCCGAGACCTGTGACGGGTTGTACGGTCCCAGGTTCCAGATCGGGTTGATCTGCAGGACACCGCCCATGATGGCGACGAAGCCGAGGGTGAACGCGAAGAACGCACCCTGGTCGGCGGCGAACACGGGGACGATCCGGGACCCCACCACGTTGTTCTCGGTACGGCCCGGTCCGGGGAACTGGGTGTGCTTCTGGTACCAGACGATGGCGACGTGCGCGGCGATGAGCGCCAGCATGATGCCCGGGAACAACAGCACATGCGCGATATAGAGGCGCGGGATGATGATGTCGCCGGGGAAGTCGCCACCGAACATCAGCCAGTGCAACCAGGTACCCACGACCGGTACGCCGATGGTGATACCGGAGAACGCGGCGCGCAAACCGGTACCGGAGAGCAGGTCGTCCGGCAGGGAGTAGCCGAAGAAGCCCTCGAACATGGCCAGGATCAGCAGCAGCGACCCGATCACCCAGTTCGCTTCACGCGGTTTGCGGAACGCGCCGGTGAAGAAGATGCGGAACAGGTGGATGATGATCGAGGCCGCGAACAGCAGCGCCGCCCAGTGGTGCACCTGCCGGACGAACAGACCGCCGCGCACCTCGAAGGAGATGTTCAGCGCGGTCTCGTACGCCCGCGACATACCGACACCGCGTAGCGGCTGGTAGGCGCCGTCGTAGGTGACATGCGCCATCGACGGGTCGAAGTACAGCGTCAGGTACACACCCGACAGCAGCAGGATGATGAACGCATACAGGGCGATCTCACCCAGCAGGAACGACCAATGGGTGGGGAACACCTTGTTGATCGATCGCTTCATGAAGGCGGCGGCGCGGTAGCGCTCGTCGATTTCGTTGGCTTGTGCCGCGAGCTTGCGGCCGGTAGCCGTTCCAGCACTCATGATCGACGCTCCCAGAAGGCCGGGCCGAGGGGTTCGATGAAGTCACCGTTGGCGACCAGGTACCCCTCTGAGTTTACGGTGATCGGCAGCTGCGGCAGCGCCCGGGCGGCCGGACCGAAGATCGGCTTGCCCCATTCGGTCGCGGAGAACTGCGACTGATGGCACGGGCACAGGATCCGGTTGGTCTGCTGTTCGAACAGCGAGGTCGGGCAGCCGAGGTGGGTGCAGATCTTCGAGTAGGCGAAGTAGTCGCCGAAGTTGAAGCTCTCCTGGCCCTTGCGTTTGATCGCGTTCTTCGCATCCTCGGGCCGCAGGCGGATGAGCATCACGGCATTGCGGATACCGCGCAGCGACTGCAGAGTCGCATGCTCGTCACCCCGCCACGACTCCTTCCACGGGAACACGGTTTCCATGGCGCCCGCGTCCAGATCCTCGGGGCGCACCAGCACGATGTCCTGCGGACGACCGGTGTCGCGGCGGATGTAGACGGTTTCGCCCGGGTAGTCGGGGGTCCAGCCGGACACCCACAGCGGCGATTTGTCGCCCTTGGCCCACGGGTTCTTCACCATGCCGCCGACGAACACCAGCAGCGCGCCGATACCCAGCACACCGACGCCGGCGCCCGCGGTGCGGGTGATCAGCTTGCGGCGGCCGAGCGTGGAGGTGTCCAGCGCGTCGCTCAGCTCGGCGGCCAGCGTGCGCCGGTCGACCTCACTGGACTTACCGTCGTGCCGATCCTGGACCGACAGCTCCGCGGGAATGAACTTCTTCCGGATCAGCACCACCGCGATACCGATGGCCAGGATCGAGATACCGAAGGTCAGGCCGTACAGCGGCGTGGTGAGCGCGTACCGGCCGTGGCCTTCGTCTCCGGCGCCCCGGTACTCCCACGGCCAGAACAGGAACACACCCACCAGGGCGGCGGCGGCCAGACCGGAGATCGCGAACCACATCGCGACCTGCCGCTCGGCGCGTTTCTCCGCGCGAGTGCCCGGCACCGGCCAGCGTTCCCGCCGGTAGGCGACCTCGACGCCGTCCCGCGCGGTGCCGAGCTCCACCAGCTCGTCACGCGACATCGCGTCCAGTTCGGCCTCGGTCGGTTCCGCCGGGGTCGCGGCCGCGGAATCTTTGTCCAGGCGACCCATCTCGTTTCGCTCCTGTTCTTCACTCATGGCTGAGGCCCTTCCACTGGGGCATGCCCGGCCGGCCGCCGCGGGAACGGCGGACGGCTCCCGAGGACGGCCCGATCACGTCCGGGATCCGATCCAGATCGCGGCACCGACCACGGCCACGATGCCGATGGTCCAGATCGCCAGGCCTTCGGTAGCGGGACCGAAACCACCCAGACCCCAGCCACCGGGAGACTTGGCCTCGGCCGCGTCCTTGACATAAGCGATGATGTCGCGCTTCTCCTCCGGGCTGAGCTGCCGGTCGGAGAATTTCGGCATGTTCTGCGGGCCGGTGACCATTGCGGTCCAGAGCTGTGCCTCCGACGCCGGTTCCAGCGGCGGGGCGAATTTGCCCGAGGACAGGGCGCCGCCGCGACCGGTGAAGTTGTGGCAGGAAGCGCAGTTCATCCGGAACAGCTCGCTACCGCGGCCGATATCGCTGCCGCGCAGCGACTCCTGGGCGACCTCACCGTTGGCGTCGCGAGGCACCGTCGGGCCACCGCCGTTGGCGGCGACGTAGGCACCGATCGCGTCGGTCTGGTGGGCGTCGAATTTCGGAGGTTTGCGTTCGGCCTGCGCTTCGTTGCGGACCATCGGCATACGCCCGGAGGACACCTGGAAGTACACGGCCGCCTCGCCCACGCCGATGAGGCTGGGGCCACGGTCGGGCACACCCTGCAGGTTGGCGCCGTGGCAGGTGATGCAGGAGGTCTCGTACAGCTGCTGACCCTCGCGGATCAGCGCCACCGAATCCTCGTTCGCCGTGGCGACCTGGGGTTCCGGGGTGAGCGCAGAGGCGAGGAAACCGGCTCCGACGAGGCCCACCATGAGCGCGAGACCACCCGCGATCCGTCGGCGGATGCGGCGCTGCCTGCGCTTCTTGCTGGCCTCGCCGTGCCCACCGCTGGCGGGCGCTGGCGCTGTCGGGGGCGATGAACTCATCTGTGTCCCTTTGGAGTAGACGGAACCGTGGTCGGCAGTGAATGCGCCGGCGTCACTGGATGAAATAGATCACGGCGAACAGCCCGATCCAGACGATGTCGACGAAGTGCCAGTAGTACGAGACGACGATCGCAGCGGTGGCCTGCGCCGGGGTGAACTTGCTCATCTTGGTGCGCGCGAGCAGGAACAGGAAGGCGATCAGACCGCCGATGACGTGCAGGCCGTGGAAACCGGTGGTGATGTAGAACACCGATCCGTAGGAGCTGCCCGAGATCGAGGTGCCGTGGTCCACCAGGTGGATGTACTCGTAACCCTGGCCGAGCACAAAGAACAGACCCATGAAGAAGGTCAGGACGTACCAGCGGCGCAGCCCGAACACATCACCGCGCTCGGCCGCGAACACACCCATCTGACAGGTGAACGACGAGGCGATCAGCACCGCGGTGACCGGGATGGCCAAGCCGAGGTTCAGCTCGGTCGGCGGCATGGGCCATTCGGGTGCCTGACTGCGCGCGACGAAGTACATCGCGAAGAGGCCGGCGAAGAACATCAGCTCGCTGGACAGCCAGATGATGGTACCGACGCTGACCATGTTGGGCCGGTTCAGCGAATGCACTCGCTGGGTTATGGCCGATCCTGAGGTACCTACTGCGGTCGTCACGGGGTAAGTATGACTCTTCGTAGTACGACAGTCGAAGTCGGGTTCCCATCTTGATCTTTTGTGTCGGGATTCACCGGCTCAGCGCGTCTCTGGTGCCGGCCCGGCGTGTCGGCGGCGCCCGGCGCCGATCGGCTTCCGAACCTGCGCGGATACGGTATCGCGCCCGCTCGCGCGCGTATCTCCCGCGAACACGAACCGCCACTACGCGCACCGCCGCTGCGACCGTATGCGCTGCCGGCGATCTCCGGTCGCAACGCCGGCCGAATCACCTGCGGATCGAGCCCGCGGTGCGTGGACAGCGATGCGCTGCCGGGCGCAGCGCGCATTAGGGTGTTCATGACCATTCGGTCACCCGGTTCCCGGCGCGACGAGGAGATAGAAATGAGCGTGCGCAGCTGGCCCCAGATACTCGGGGCCCTCGCCGACGGACACGACCTCACCGCGGACGATACGACCTGGGTGGTCGACGAGATCTTCACCGACAACTCCACCGCCGCGCAGATCGCCGCGTTCGGGGTGGCCATGAAGATCAAGGGTCCCACTCCCACCGAACTGTCGGGTATGGCGCGCGGCATGCTCGGCCACGCGCGCCTGGTGAAGATCGACGGCGACGCCGTCGACATCGTGGGCACGGGCGGCGACCGGTCGGGATCGGTGAATATCTCCACCATGTCCGCGATCGTGGTCTCCGCGGCCGGCGTGCCGGTGGTCAAGCACGGTAACCGGGCCGCTTCCTCGAAGAGCGGCGGCGCGGACGTGCTGGAAGCACTCGGCGTGAAATTGGCCCTCGGCCCGGAATCGGTGGCCCGGTGTGTGCGCGAGGTGGGAATCGGTTTCTGTTTCGCGGCGCTGTTCCATTCGGGACTGCGTTTCGCCGGCCCGGCCCGTAAGGAAATCGGGATACCGACAGTTTTCAACGTGCTGGGCCCGCTCACCAATCCGGCCCAGCCGCGCGCCGGGCTGGTCGGATGCGCCTTCCCCGATCTGCTGGAAACCATTGCCGGTGTGTTCGCCGACCGCGGGGCCGGTGCACTCGTGGTGCGCGGCCACGACGGTCTGGACGAGATCACCACCTCCGATACGACCGACGCCTATGTGGTGGCCGGCGGGCAGGTCCGGAAAACGGTCATCGATCCGGTGCGGCTGGGCATCCCCCGGGTGCATCTGGACGCGCTCCGCGGCGGTGATGCCCAGGTGAACGCACAGGTCGCCCGGGATGTTTTCGCCGGTGTTCCGGGCGCGGTACGCGATGCCGTCCTGGTCAACTCGGCCGCCGCGATCACCGCCTACGATCTGTCCCGCGGCACGAAGCTCGACGGTGACCTCGACGATCATCTCGTCGCCGGGATAGAACGCGCCGCAGCAGCCATAGACAGCGGCGCCGCCGCGGCCCTGCTCGACCGCTGGGCGGCGCTCACCCGGACCCTCGGCGAGGACTGAACCGCGGTCGGTGCGACGTCGGCACCGGCCACAGCGCCCTGGAGACAGTCCGCCGGCCTGGTGAAATCATCGGGGCCCGTCCACGCACGGGCCCCGGTCACCGAGGTCTATCGGTGAGGTCTGTCCGCAGCGGCTCCCCATGCCGCCGGACCCGGTCCGCGGGTAGCCGGCCCACGCTGGACGCCGGCACCTGGGAAGCGGGGTCGTTCACCCCATGGTGCGCGACATTTGCCGCTGTGTGAGCCGAGATCCGCGCCGACAGCAGGCCGACGGTCGCCGCCGGGACCCATCGAGACCGGCGCAGGCCGTGTTCGCGGCCACCGACGCGCAGTCGCTACTCGCCGATGGAGAAGCCTGCCTCGACATCCGCGCTCGAATACGATTTGAACGCGATATGGGTGACGGTGCGCTGCACCCCGGCCACCTTGTCGATCCGCCCGGTGACCACCTCGGCGACCTGTTCGTGGTCGCGCACCCGCACCAGCGCGATCAGGTCGACGTCGCCCGCACACGAGTACACCTCGGTGACGCCCTCGGTATCGGCCACCGCCTGCGCGGTCTCGGGAATGCGCCCGTTGTCGGCCTGGATCAGAACGATCGCGGTAATCATGGCAACAGCCTAAGCAACCACCGGCCCGCGCCGGCTGCGGCAGCGCCACTGCAGCCGGGAGAGCCCGGCCGGCTAACCCCGTTCCTCGGCGTAGGACTGTTCGGCCCGAGCCGCATCCGCCGCGGCATCCGCGGCGTCGGCCCAGGCGACCCAGCGTCCCGCACCGTGAGCGGGTTCCGCGTAGCCCTCGGCTGTCCGCACAATTCGCACTCCCGGGCGTTCCAGCCAGCGCGCGATCACCCCGACTTCCTCCGCCGGGGCGCCGCGGAGGGGCGGGGATTGTGGGTCGGTGTCGGCCGGCAGTAGTTCCGCGTGGTCCGCTGCCCGGCCGGCCGGCCGTACGGTCTGGGCGGCGGCCACGATCTGGTCGACCACCGGCATCGGTGGCGTTCCGCGGCGTGCGGTTCCGGCACCGGCGAGGCGGCCGTAGCGGATCACGGCGAACTCCCAGCCGCCGGCGCCGTCGGGGTGGGCGGTGATCAGTTCCGGCAGCCGGGCCAGCGCGGCCAGGCGCTGGGTGCGGTGCAGGGCGCGGACCACGGCGGCCACGCGGTCGCGCAGGCGGGCGGCGGATTCGTACTGTTCCGCAGCCGCGTATTTCCGGATTCGGGCCAGCATGTGGTGGATCGCCGCGTCGTCGGTGCCCGCGAAGAGTGCGCGCGCGACCGCGGGCGCCGGGGCGTAGTCGGCAGCGGTACGGGGCGTATCGGTGGCCGCGGGGCACCCGCCGACTGCTTCCGGCGCGCAGATGTGCAACCCGGTGCGCGAAAGCTTGGCGGTGCAGGTGCGCAGCCCGCAGTATTCGGCGAGGGTGGCGGCGATATCCGCGGCGGCGGCCCGCGCGTGGAACGGGCCGATCGCCGGACCGGCCGGGTCGCGGACCAGCGTCAGCCGGGGGAAGGCCTCCGCGCTGAGCGCCACCCACCAGGCCCGCTTGGGAGATTTGGACCGGCGGTTGTAGGGCGGCGCATGCGCCGCCAGCAACCGCAGTTCCCGGACCCCGGCCTCCAGCCCGTGCGCGCATACGACATGGTCGACCCGGGTGGCCAGCCGGACCATCTCCTTGATCCGGCCGCGGGTTTCCGAACCGGTGAAGTAACTGCGGACCCGGCGCCGCAGATTCACCGCGGTCCCGATATAGAGGACTTCGTCCGACGGCCCACGGAACAGATAGACCCCGGGCGCGGCGGGCAGGTCGATGGCCAGGGCGCGTTTGGCGCGCTGACCTGCGGTCACGTCGGGCAGGTAGTCGATCAGTTCGGGGAGGCTGTGCACTCCTTGATTGCCGACCCTGCCGATGAGTGCATGCAGAACGTCCACGGTGGCGCGCGCATCGTCGAGCGCCCGGTGGGTGGGGGTCGTACTCGCCCCGAGCAGCTGCGCCAGATAGCCGAGCCGTACCGACGGAGCCTCGTCACGGCCGAGCACCCGCCGGGCGAGACGGACCGTACACACCACTTGGGGCCGGGGCCACGGCGTTTCGCAGCGCGCCGCCGCCGCCTTCAGGAAACCGATATCGAAGCGGGCATTGTGGGCGACGAGCACCGCACCGGCCGCGAACTCGAGGAAACCGGGCAGGACCGCTTCGATGGTCGGTGCCGCCCGCACCATCGCCGTGGTGATGCCGGTGATCTGGACGACCGCGGGCGGGATGGAGCGCCCCGGGTCCACCAGTGTGGCGAATTCACCGAGAACCTCGCCTCCGCGTACCTTTACCGCGCCGATCTCGGTGATGGCGTCCTCGGCCGGGCTGGTGCCGGTGGTTTCCAGGTCGACGACCACGAATGTGGTCGCGTAGAGCGGGGTGTCGAGCTGATCGAATGCCAGCTGCCGGGCGTGCAGCGGCATCGGTTCGGACACGGCGGGCAGCGTACCGAGGGGGTCCGACAGGTTCGGTGATATCGGACCGTGACGATCGCTGCGGCAGTCACCGGAACCTCTTGCCATTCCCCGGCTGGAGCCCGGTGACCACATATATGTGCGCCGGATCACAGTCGATGCTTATTTGCTATCCAATTGCCTGATTGCACGAAATATGGTCGGTCGGCCCAAAACACGTTCCACCGACCCCGGCGAATATTCGCCCGCATCCCAATCAGGCCATTGTCACCACAGCGACATCCACCCGCTCGTCCTGCGGAAATTGCACGACATTCCGTATCGGATTCGATGTAACACCGCCGATCTGATCTTTGCGGCTCACCAGGACGTAACTGCGACGCAACCGCACAGCGGGCTGTGACCCAACTCGCACAATTTGCTACGGGAAAGCTGGTCGGCGAACGCTTATCGAGACCCGAGGCTTTACAAATCACCGTGATCTGTTCGTAATCTTTTCGAGACCTCGCGGAGTTCGGCGCACCACCCCGGTGCCGCCGGCGGGGAAATCGGAAGGACCGCATCATGGCGTTCAACACCGTCAAGCGACAGGCGCGGCGGGCTGCCGCAACCGGAGCCGTCGGCGCTGCCACCCTGGGCGCGTTCCTGCTGCCCGCCGCCCCGGCAGCCGCCCAGCCGGTGACCATCCCCGGCGTGGGGACCTTCGAGGTGCCCAACGAGATCCCGATCCCCGCGGGCATCCCGGGCATCGAAACCCCCAACTCCCCCGCCACACCGCCGCCTTTCGTGACCCCCACCAAGACCGCCGGCGATCTTGCCCTGGATGCCGCGCTGTCGAAGGTCGGCGCACCGTACGTCTACGGCGCCGCCGGACCGGACGCCTTCGACTGCTCCGGCCTGGTGCAGTGGTCGTACAGACAGGCGGGGCTCGAGCTACCTCGCACGAGCGGAGCCCAGCTCTCCGCCGGCTCGCCCATCTCGCTCAACGACCTCCGCCCCGGCGATGTGGTGTCGTTCTACGGCGGCGGCCACTCCGGCCTGTACGCCGGCGACGGCAATGTGGTCCACGCGGCCACCTCCGGTACTCCGGTTCAGGTGGCGCCCATCTCGTCGATGCCGTTCGCCGGAGCGCGCCGCTACTGAACCGGTCGCGGGCCCGCGGGGGTTCAGGCGGCACGGTACGTTCATCCGACGACGTGACCGTTCCGTGTCGTACTGGACACCCCGCGGGCCCGTTCCGTAATCTAATCGAGACCTTCACCGTTTCATCGCACAGCGTCACAGGGAGAGCGGGGCACGGCAGGCCGTGGCAACACATCATCGGAGTCACCGTGATCTCGGGCCGTCTCGCCGGCCCGCCCGCACCGTTCTCGCGGCGGGTCTCCTGGCGGCGGCACTCTACGGTGGCGGGCCCGCCGGCGCCGATCCGGTCCCCGCCCCCGCACCGGCCTCGGCGACCGAAGCGGTCCAGCAGATGATCGACCTCTCCCGGCAGGCCGAACAGCTCAATCAGCAGGCCCTCACCGCCCAGGCCGACCTCGATGCGAAACTCGCGATCCAGCGCGATGCCGATGCCGAGGTGGCCGCGGCCACCGCGGCCGTCGACGCGGCCCGCAACGAGGTGGCCCGGTACCGCCCGATGATCGACCGCACCGCGATCGCCGTCTATCAGGGCGCGCGCACCAACCGGTTGTTCTCCGTGCTGGTCAGCGATTCACCCCAGCAACTCCTGGACCAGATGTCGACCTTGGACGTGGTCGCCACCCAGACGTCCGACCAGCTCAAGCAGTACAAACGCGCCACCGACGCGGCCACGGCGGCGCAATCGGCCGCCCGGACCGCCGCCGACGGCGCCCGTGCCGCCGCCGATCAGGCCGACACGGTCCGCGCCGACGTGGGTCGTAAGCAGACCGATCTGCAGAATGCGGTCGCCAAGGTGATCGAGGTCTGGGGCACCCTGTCCACCGCGGACCGGACCGCTCTCGCCGGTTCCCCGTTCCCGCCCGGTTTCGATCGGGACAGCCTGCTGGCGGATCTCGTGCCAGGCAGCGGTACCAGTGCATTGGCCGCCGGGCTCACCCGCGTCGGCGACCCCTATGTCTGGGGCGCCACCGGCCCCGACCAATTCGACTGCTCGGGCCTGGTGCAGTGGGCATTCGCGCAGGTCGGCAAGCAGGTGCCGCGCACGAGTTCGGCGCAGGCCGCCTACGGGACTCCTGTGGACCGCGCGGATCTGCAGCCCGGTGATGTCGTGTTCTTCTACGACGACATCTCCCACGTGGGGATCTACGCCGGTAACGGCCTCATGCTGCATGCCTCCACCTTCGGGGTACCGGTGGCCGTCGCGCCGTTGGATTCCACCCCTTACCATTCGGCGCGCCGCTACTGAGCCCCGGAGCGGCGCCCGGGAGGGTTCGCCAATAGTGTGAGTCGTATGGCTCGAACTCTGCTGGTTACCAATGATTTCCCGCCGCGTCCGGGAGGTATCCAGTCCTATCTGCAGGCGCTGACCGGTCAGCTGCCGCCCGACGATCTGGTCGTCTACGCGCCCCGCTGGCGCGGTGACAGCCATATCCGGTTCGACGCGCAGCAGCCGTTCCAGGTGGTCCGCCATCCCACCTCCCTGATGCTGCCGACCCCCGCCGTCGCGCGCCGGGCGCGTAAGCTGCTGCGCTCCGAAGGCTGCGAAACGGTCTGGTTCGGTGCCGCCGCCCCCCTGGCTCTGCTGTCTCCGCTGCTGCGCCGAGCCGGTGCCGAACGGATCATCGCCAGCACCCACGGTCATGAGGTGGGCTGGTCGATGCTGCCGGCGGCGCGGCAGGCGCTGCGGGTCATCGGTGAGAACACCGATATCGTCACCTACGTCAGCAAATACACCCGGCGCCGGTTCGCGGCCGCCTTCGGGCCGAACGCCGCGCTGGAACACCTGCCGCCGGGCGTCGATACCGAGGTGTTCCGCCCCGACCCCGCCGCGCGGGCCGAGCTGCGCGAGCGCTACAACCTCGGCGACCGGCCCACGATTCTGTGCCTGTCCCGGCTCGTACCGCGGAAGGGCCAGGACGTCCTGCTGATCGCGATGCGCTGGATACGGGAACGCATCCCCGGCGCCGTCCTGGTGATCGCCGGTAGCGGCCCGTACGAAGACCGGCTACGTGGGCTCGCCGAAGCGCTCGGCCTCGGCGACGACGTCGTGTTCACCGGCCGGGTCGCCGCGGCCGAACTCGCCGCCCACCACACCATCGCCGATGTTTTCGCCATGCCGTCGCGCACCCGGGGCGCGGGCCTGGACGTCGAAGGTCTCGGCATCGTCTACCTGGAGGCCTCCGCCAGCGGAGTACCCGTGGTCGCCGGAATGTCGGGCGGCGCACCGGAGACCGTGCTCGACGGCGAAACCGGCCGCGTCGTCGACGGCCGCCGCGCCGACCTGGTCGCCGAAGCAATCGCCGATATCCTCACCGACCGCGACGCTGCCGCCGCCATGGGCGCCGCAGGCCGCGCCTTCGTCGATCGCCACTGGCGCTGGGACAGCCTGGGCGCCCGCCTCCGCGGGTTCCTGTAGGAGACCCGGGCTCCGGGGCCAAGAGGGGGGCCGAAACCCCCGGCGCCGCAGGCGCCGCATGTTTCAGCATCTACTACGCTCAGCCGGGTGAGCAGTATCCAGGTCGCCGACCAGACATTTCTCGCCGCGCCGGGCGCCGCGGTGGCCGCCGCGCTGTCCGCTCCGGGCAAATGGCGGCGCTGGTGGCCCGATCTCGAACTCGATGTCCGGGAAGACCGGGGCGACAAGGGTATTCGCTGGTCGGTGCAGGGAGCGCTGACCGGCACCATGGAAGTGTGGCTGGAACCCTCGCTGGACGGGGTGATCCTGCACTACTTCTTGCACGCCGAACCGTCGCGGCAACTGCCACCGCGCAAACTCGCCGCGGCCAACCGGGAGCGGCGGGTGGCGGGCAAGGTGATGTCGTTCGAACTCAAGGATCGGCTCGAGGGCGACCGCCCGGCCGGGGTCGCACCCGGCAACTGACCAATTCCATACCGCACCGCCGAAAGGAACCACTGAGAACCTATGGCCGACCGGACCCAGAGATCGATCGTCATCGCGGCCCCCGCCCCACAGGTGATGTCCGTTATCGCCGATCTGGCGTCCTACCCGGAATGGGTATCGGCGGCCAAATCGGTGGAGGTGCTCGAAACCGGACCGGACGGTCGCGCACGCACCGCCCGTTTCGTGCTGGACGCCGGTGTCGTCAAGGACACCTACGTGCTGTCCTACGCCTGGCGTCCCGACGATCTGGCGGTGAGCTGGACGCTGGTGAGTGGTGAACTGCAGAAGGCGCAGGACGGCCGCTACGAACTGGTCGAACAGCCGGACGGCGGCACCGAGGTGCGCTACGAACTGACCGTGGATCTGACCATACCGATGATCGGCATGTTCAAACGCAAGGCGGAGAAGGTGATCACCGATACCGCGCTCAAGGAACTGAAGAAACGGGTCGAAGGCTGACCGGGCCGCGCAGCACCGGAGAGCAGGCCCGCCCCGGCAGCGCGACCGGCAACACCCGGCGTGCGCGGACACGGGTCGAATTGTTCATCGGCAAGGGCGGTGTCGGTAAGACGACACTGGCCTGCGCGCAGGCCATGGGATATGCCAGGGAGGGACAGCGGGTCCTGATCGCGTCACTGGATCAGGCGCATTCTCTCGGGGACGCACTGGGTTTCCGGTTCGCGCACGACCCCGGTGCGGTGGCGGGAATCGTCCGGGTCGTACCAGGTCTCGATGTGATCGAACTCGACTCGCTGGCGTTGCTGGAGGACCGCTTCCGGGAGATCGCCGATGTACTGGCGGCGGATCCGGGCCACGACCACGGGCTCGACCTGGGCGCGCTGGATCCGGCCGAACTCACGGGGCTGCCCGGTGTCCAGGAACTGCTGATGCTGGTGGAGATCGCCCAGTACGCCGCCGACGACGACTGGGATGTGATCGTCCTCGATTGCCCGCCCACCGCCGATATGCTGCGCATCCTCACCGCACCGGAGACACTGCTCGGTTATCTGAACCGGATCTGGCCCCCGCATCAGCGGATGATGAGCGCGATCGGCACCGATCTACGGCGCGCGGTCCTGGCGGCGACAATGCAGCGGATAGTCGCCGCCGTCACCGAGGTCCGCGATCTGCTCGCCGACCGGGAACGCACCAGTGCCCGGCTGATCACCCTGGCCGAACGTGTGGCGGTCGCGGAGTCGGCGCGGGTGCGGTCGGCGACGGCATTGCTCGGGCTACGCCTGCAGGCGGTGGTGGTGAACAAGGTACTGCCCGAGGTTCCGCCGCCGGGCCCGGAACCACAGCATCCCGCGGTGCGCTGGTATACGCACCGCTACGCCGAACAATGGGATGTGATCGCCGGACTGCGACGGTCGATGCCGGAGATCCCGGTCCTGATGGCCGGCCATACCGGCACCGAACCGGTGGGGATCGGCCCGCTCGCGGGATTGTCCTGCGTCGTCCCGGCGCAGGACACCGTGAGCGATACCGGCCACACCGCGGCCGTTCGGCGTGACAGCGACGCCGCGATGCGCGACGATGCGGGTTCGGCGGCGTCCCCCGCGTCCGCCGAAGCCGCGGTCCCCGCTGTCCGATTGGAGTCGGGCACGGGTTTGCATTCGGTATATGCGCTGCGTATCCAGCTACCGGTAGCGGATCCGGCCACGCTGCGCCTGGGACGAGTGGAGGACGATTTGATCGTGGGAGCCGACGGCGTGCGCCGGCGGTTGCACTTGGCGCCGGTACTTCGCCGCTGCACCGTCAGCACCGCCGAACTGGACGACGGATACCTGGTGATCCGTTTCCGGCCCGACCCGCAGGAGTGGCCGCGATGACCGGGACCGATTACCGGCAGCCGGAGGGCATCGCCGAATTCGCCGAGGAACTGCGCCTGCTCGCGGAGGCCGTACTGGAACGGGTGGAGCCGGTACTGCGCGACGCCGCCGCGGACGGCAAATCGGAATGGGGCAATTGCACCTGGTGCCCGTTGTGCGCCGCGGCCGCACTGGTCCGCGGCGAACAGCACGAAGTACTGGCCACCGTGGCGGCACACGGTACGGCGATCGTCACCATCCTGCGGGAAGCGCTGGCGGGGGCACCGGTCGATCCGGTGATGCCGCATGGGCACGGGCCGGGATCCACGGCCGCACACGGCCCTTCCGGGACCGGTGATCAGGCCGCGGCCGGCACGACGACCGATTCGGGCGAGCACCCGCCGGCCGCCGGATCCGGAACCGCAGCGGCCGGCCGGACCGATCAGCCGGACGCGGGCGCTACGGCCGAGCCGGGCGCACACGCCACCACGACCGGAAAGTCCCGGTATGTCGGTATACCCGTAACCATCAAGCCATGAGCACTTCCGCTTCCGGCGCCCCACTGACCGTGGGTGTCGATATCGGCGGGACGAATATCCGTGCCTCGGTGGTCGACGGTACCGGCGAGGTGCTCGATACGGTGCAGTGCCCCACCCCGCATTCCGCCCCGACGCTGGAGGGTGCGCTCGAACGCGCGGTCCGCGAACTCGGTGACCGGCACGCGGTCGACGCCGTCGGCCTGGCCGTGGCCGGGTTCGTCTCGGCGGACCGCAGCACTGTCCGGTTCGCTCCGCATCTGCCCTGGCGCGACGCACCGGTGGCGAAACGCCTCACCGATCGCCTCGGCCTGCCCGTCCTGCTGGAACACGACGCCAATGCCGCGATGTGGGCCGAATACCGGTTCGGCGCCGCGGCGGGCGGCCACAATGTCGTTCTGGTGGCCATCGGCACCGGGATCGGCGCCGCGCTGCTGATCGACGGGGTGCTGTATCGCGGTACCCACGGTGTCGCACCGGAACTCGGGCATCTGCAAGTTGTGCCCGGCGGCCGCGATTGCGGGTGCGGTAAACAGGGTTGCTGGGAACGGTATTGCAGCGGAACGGCATTGGCGGAATCGGCGATCGAACTGGTGGCCACCGATTCCACGCCGTCGCTGCTGGCGAAGGAAGTGATCGCCGACCCCGGCGCACTCACCGGCCGCCGGGTGGCCGGTGCCGCCCAGGACGGCGACCCCTTGGCCCTGCGGGTGATGGCCGATTTCGCCCGCTGGCTCGGCCTGGGCCTGGCGTTCGTGGGCGATATCTTCGATCCGGACCTGGTCGTCGTCGCCGGCGGCGTCAGCAGTTCGGCCCCACTGTTTCTCGACGAGGCCCGCGAAGAGTACGCGGCATCGGTCACCGGGCACGGACACCGCCCCCTGGCTCGTATCCGCACCACCCAACTGGGTGAGGCCGCCGGAATGATCGGCGCCGCCGAACTCGCCCGCACGGCCCTCATCTCCGGCCGCTGACCCGGCCGCCGCGATCTCGCGCCGCGGGAGGCGACCGGAAATTAACACGGCTGGGCTTGGAGGAGTTCTGTGACCGGCGGTAGAGTCGGCACCCGAGGCTCTTCACATTTCCATCCCGATTCCCGGAGTAAGGACGTCATGTTCTACTGGCTGCTCAAGTTCGTGCTGCTGGGTCCGTTCATCAATCTCTACAACCGGCCCGAGGTGGAAGGTGTGGAGAACATCCCGGCCGACGGTGCGGCCATCATGGCGGGAAATCATCTGTCCTTCGCGGATTGGTTGTTCGCGCCCCTGTCGAGCCCCCGCCGGATCAACTACCTGGCCAAGGCGGAGTACTTCCACACCCCGGGGCTCAAGGGGCGATTCCAGAAGTTCTTCTTCAGCGCTTCCGGCCAGTACCCGATCGATCGCAGTGGCGCCGACGCGGCCGAGGATGCACTCGACGCCGCCCGCAAACTGCTGGACGAGGGTCGCCTGGTGGGCTTGTATCCGGAGGGCACCCGCTCCCCCGACGGCCGGCTGTACAAGGGCAAAACAGGTATGGCGCGGCTCGCGCTGGAAACCGGGGTTCCGGTGATCCCGGTGGCCGTGATCGGTACCGACGAGGTGAGCCCGCCCGGACCGTTCCGCTGGCGCCGCCGCAAGGTGACCGTGAAATTCGGTAAGCCGATCGATTTCTCCCGGTACGAGGGTATGGCCGGTAATCGGTTCGTGGAGCGTGCGGTCACCGATGAGGTCATGTACGAGCTGATGCAGATGTCCGGGCAGGAGTACGTGGATGTGTACGCGTCCAGCCTGAAGAAGAACGTTCCTTCCGGGCCGGCCTCGCATACGCCGCGAATTCCGGAATCCGCCGCGAGCTGACCCGCCGCGTACGATGAACGGGTGACGGTTCGCGCGAAGGTTTGCGGAATCCGGTCCGCGGCCGATCTGGAGACGGCGGTGAGCGCCGGCGCGGATGCGGTCGGATTCATCTCCGGAACCACCCACTTCAGCGAGGATGCGTTGACAGCCGAGGCGGCGGCCTGGTTGTCGGAGTCCACACCGTCGTTCGTGAACCGAGTCCTGGTCACTCATCTCGAGGATGCGGACGCCATTCTCGAACTGGCCGACCGGATCGGCGCCGACACCATCCAGGTGCACGGCCTGGTCGACTCCGGCACGCTGCGCGCGGTGCACGCCGCCGCGCGCGGCCGGACGATCGTTCGCGCCGTCCATGTCACCGGAACAGATGCCGTGTCCCGTGCCTTGGCGGTCGCCGCGGACTGCGATGCCGTACTGCTCGACTCCCGCACCACAGACCGGCTCGGTGGCACCGGCCGCACGCACGATTGGGCGGTCAGCGCTCGGATCGTGCGGGAACTGGCCCTGATCGGCCGGCCGGTGATCCTCGCCGGCGGGTTGACCGCCGACAATGTGGACGAGGCGATCGAGGCGGTGCGCCCGTTCGGGGTGGACGTGAACAGCGGTGTGGAAACCGAGACCGGCGACAAGGACTTCGCCGCCTGCGCCGCATTCGTCAAGACGGCGCACGAGCACGAACCGGGCTACCCAGTTCCAGTCCCACGGCCGCGAGTACCAGAACTCCGGCCATCAGCGTCGCCACGGTGATCTCGGATCCCACCAGTACCGCACCGGCGAGGGTCGCCACCACGGCCTCGTTGAGCCCGATCAGCCCCGTGGTGACCTCGTCGAGATCCCGCAGCGCCAGCCAGTAGCAGGCGAAACCCGGCCCGAGCAGGAGTGCCCCGAGCACCGCGAGTACGACCGCCTGCCCGGCCGTGGGTCCTTCGCCGAAGATCATCGCCGCACCGAGCAGCGGAGCGGCCAGCACCGCCGCGGCCAGTAGCTGCAACCCTGCCGCCGATCCACCGGCCCGGCCCGCCGATTCCCGGACCACCAAGGTGATCAACCCCGCCACACAGCCGGCGCTGATCAGGGCCAGAGCGCAGCCCACCAGTGCCGGACCGAGCGCCGTATCCGCCGGCCGGTGCCCGGCAACGAGCCAGATCGCCGCACCGATCGCGACCAGTTCCGCGACCAGCACCAGCGTGATCGCCCGTCTGCCCCGCACGATCCGGACGACGATCAGCAAAACCGGCGAGGTGAGGTGAAGCGCGACCACCACCGGTAGCGGGCCGATATGCAGCGCGGCGACATATGACACCAGGTTCAGCACCTCGAGCACCCCGAGCCGCAGGAAGAGTCCCGGCGCGTTCCGGAGGTCCCGCCACGGGTGTGCGCCCCGGGCCACCGCGAAACCCAGCAGCGCCGCTGCCCCACCGGCGGCGACCGGGGCCGCCGCGATTCCCGGGGCACCCACGGCGGCGATACCCGCGCTCGACAGGCCCCACAGGCTCGTGGCCACGCCGAGCAGCGCCGGTGCTCGCCAGGAGACTCTCACGAGAGCAGGAAGGTCACGACCGGCAGGATAACGGCGGTGTAGGCCGCGAATACCGCGGCCGCTGTCCGCCCTTTCGGTACCGAAGGCAACCGGGTCGCGATTCCGGTGTAGGTGCCGAGCGCAACGAAGAACGTGCCCCAGACGACCAGTGCGCGGCTCGCGACCACCCCGAGGTCGGCTGCGAAGAAAACAGCCAGCAGCGCGATCGTGAGCCCGGCGGGCGCCGCGGCGGCCAGCGTGAGCCCACCCGCGTAGCTGTTCATCAGCACGGTCCGGCCCCGGTGCCCGACGACCTGCTGTGCGTCCCGTGGATGCGCGCCCTGTTCCCGGCAGATCAGGTCGAAGATCACCGCCGGGTTGACCCGTTCGTTCACCACCCGGCGTACCGCGAGCATGGCCTCCAGCCCCTGCACGGTCGCGAACGAGGTGATGAATCCCCCGGTGGAGGTCCGGAAGCCGCCGCAGACAGCGGATCGTTCCTGCGTCTCCTGTAATTCCAGCAGTTCCACCAGACCGCGACGCACGCCCGGATCGAATACGGCGCGTTCGTGGGGGGGCGCCCCCCCCCCCCCCCCCCGGCGGGGGGCCGCGGGGGGGCGCCGGGGGGGGGGAAGCCGCGGCCC
>NZ_JARWOV010000252.1 GCF_029868855.1 Nocardia carnea
CCCCCCGTGGGGTGCCGCCGCATGCTTACCGACGTATCACTTACACTCAACAGCTGGGGCGTCAAACAACGTTGGCTGCCCCCTTCTCGTCGTCGATGTCCGGGATCGGCCGGCTGGCCGGCGACCGGTGCCCGGGCCCGCCATGTACCCGGCCGGCCCGCGCGCGAGCGCAATACCGACGGCAGTTATTCGCATCGGCCGACGCGACGAACCGGCCGGTTGCGGCGCCGGCGGGATCGCGACATCACCGTGCCCTCCGGGCGCGGGCCGCATGGACGAGTGTCGGGCCCCCGAGAGTTGGGGCTACCCATGGACACTGTGGCCGGTAGTGTCGGACCCCACTGAGTCGGATACGGTTCCGTGCCGGGTTATGGGTCCACCGAGGCAATGGATGTCTCGACCGGGCCGGTCGGAATGGGGAGGAATGACGATCTCGATGGTTCATCCCGGGTACCGTTGGATGGTCGCTGCCGTCGGTGTGGCTGTGCTGACGGGTTGTGGTTCCGAAGGTTCGGTGGATCCAGTGGCGCAGCCGACCGGAGCATCGACTTCTCCGGCGGCGGAGCCGAGTGCGTCATCGACCTCGGCGACAGCCGTGCCCGAAGATTGCCCTGCACCGAATGTCTGGGATGTCGGCGCCCCGGGTTTCGAGGAACTGAAGACTGCTGTGACAACAGCGAAACTTCCGGCCGGAGCTTGCGTGACGGTGGTCAGTCCGGTGACAAGCTACGGGCGTCCTGACAGCTGGCGGGCGTTTTATATAGGCGTAGATGTCCCCACGGCGGCGAACCCGGATGATCTACGTCCTGTCGCCACCCGTATCGCGCAGTTGTGGAAGGGCAGTGAGATCGGTCCGCTCACGGACGAGTTGAGGGTTGTCAATTCGTATCCCGTGAAATACCACGAATATCTCCGCGATCAGAGTTTCCGGAACAATCCTTGGGACGGGACGCCGTCTTACGAAGCCGAGCTGGCCCGATGGACCGTCACCGCAGTGGGATGAACAGTCGCGCCGGCCGCGGCGCGAATGTAATGACCCCCGGACGGCGCACGATCATCCGTGCATGACGATCGCACGGAAATTGGTCACGACCGCAGCTGCCGGACTTGTCGGTGCGGCGATGGCGGTTGCGGCGCCGGGCGCCGCCGGCGCCGCCGATCCCTGCCAGCTCGGGGTGTCGAATGTCGGGCCCCGGACCTGTGCCACCAACGAGGTCCGGACGGCTCCGGCGTGGACGCTGGGCAACGGTGTCTGCGTCGGCATGCTGAGTGCCGCCGGAGTCGCCTACGACGGGCCCCTGTCGCAGTACCACGTCTTTCCGGGGACCGCCCATTCCGTCGAACTGCGGATCACGCAGGGCTTCTCCCCACTGGGCAATTTCGCGCCCACCCTGCTGGCTTGTGACGTCACAGCGATCGTCGACTGGCGCAACCTAGACACCGGCCGAAGCGGTTCGGTGAGCCATTTCATCCCCGCGGGCCACACGAGTTCCCGGCCGTTCTACCTGCACGTGGATTCGGGCCCGGGACGGGTCGCGCTCACCCTGCGCACCGACCGGCCGGGTGTTCCGGCAACAGCCGAAGTGTTAGTCCCCTGACCGCACCGAAACCTACGCGTGGCCGATGGGCCCCCATCGGCCACTGCTCACCGCTGCGAGATGCCGTACTGGGACAGCTTGCGGAACAACGTTGCCCGGCTCATCCCGAGTTCGGCGGCCGCCTGGCTCATGGTGCCCTGATGGTCGGTGAGTACGCGGACGATTTCCCCGCGCTCGAGCACTTCGATTCGCGACAGATGCCGGGTGCTACCGCCCCGGCCGTTCCCGCTGCTCGGCCCGTACTCGGCCGGCGGCTACCACGCAGGTGGGGTGTATTCAGCCGCGGTCAGGTCGGCGAGTCGCTGGGCGGTGTCGAAGTTCGGGGTGAGACGGGTTTTGGTCATGGCGAAGGAGAGGCCGGTCGCGGTGTCGGCATAGACGTAGCTGCCGCCCCCACCGACCCAGCCGAACGCGGTCGTGGACTCATCCGGCGGCGTGCCGAGGCGGCCGAGCGGATAGCCCAGGGCCAGTCGCGCGGGGTTGCCGAAGACCTGGTCGGTGCCCTCGAAGGCCACGGTAGTGACCTCGGTGAGCTGACGAGAGTCGATGAGCCGGCCGTCGAGGAGCGCGGCATTCGCGGCGGCGATTCCTCGTGCGGTGAAGGTGGCGACCGATGGGATATCCGCTTGCAGGATCTCGTGACTGTTGCCCATGGCCGCGGTCGGTTGCATTTCCCAGGGCGCGAGAACGGTGTCGCTGCCGGGTGCGGCGGACGGGCGTGGCCCGGCGTCTTCGAGTCGTGCCAGCCGCGGCAGGTCGGTTCGGGGCACAGCGAAGTACAGGTCGCCGTCCAGGCCCAGAGGTGCGGCGACCCATTCGTGAAGGAGTTGCCGCATCGGTTTGCCGGTGGCCCGGCGCGCGATCTCGCCGATGAGAAAGCCGAAGGTGAACGAGTGATATCCCGTCGCGCTCCCGGGGCGCCACAGTGGTTCGGCGTCGGCGATCGCGGCGCAGATACGCGTCCAGTCGGTGAGGTCGGCAGGTCCGATATCGCGAGGCATGGCCGGTACACCGACAGTGTGTGTGAGTACGTGTCGCAGAGTCGCGGACTCTTTGCCGTGGGCAGCGAACTCCGGCCACACTTCGACCACCGGCGTGTCGTATCCGACTGCGCCCGTCCGGACGAGCAGGTGAGCGATCAGCGCCGCCATGGTCTTGCCGGAGGAGAAGCTGAAGAACGGAGTCTCCGGCGTCACCGGTCGCCCGGTCGCGGTGTCGGCGACCCCGGCGACGGCGTCGACGACAAGTTCGCTGTGCCGGTACACGGCAATCTGCACGCCGGTTTCGGCGCCGGTGGCGACGAGTTCGTCGATGGCGCCCTGGACCTGCTGCTGCAATGCGGCCATCGTCACCGGTTCGGCCACGTGTAGCGAGTCTGGCTGGAGGTCGGTAGCTTGCCGAACGCGAATCCGACAGTCGGTGCTACTCGATACAGCCTGACATCACCGGTGACGACCGCCTCACCCAACCGATACCAGCTGCCGCCGGGATCGGTCAGATGCGTTCCGTACTTCCGTTCGAAGTCCGTGGCAGCCTGGGCACGCTCGGAGCGCTCGTCCACGACGGATGCCACACCCTCGATAACGACGTCCACACCGGTCAAAGCGTTCGTACCGGTTGTCAGCACACAGTGCGGATTGTGGTCGAGATTGACCGCCTTGCGCTCCTGACCACCGGTGGTGAAGCAGATTCCACCCAGACTCCACGCCGCCAGCAACGGCGTCACATGGGGACGCCCGTCCGGGCGCACCGTGGAAAGCCAGAACACCTCCGCCGCCCCGAGGACCGCCGCAGTCGACGCCCATGGCGTCGCCTGTGCGTCCGGAGACGAGAACGGTCCCAGCACAACATCCGGTTCACTGTCCGACATATCACATCCTCCGGGGTCAACGGGCTCGGTCGATCGACCGGCACCGGTGCGAACCGTGACAGCAAGCCGACCTTCACGCCGACCTGCAGACCGGCGTGGCTCCCTATATATGACGCGCGCTCGCCGGGAAACTCATCGGTCAGCCCGGGGGACCGGCAAGCCCTTCGGCGTAACCCGTATCAGGCGCCGGAAGGTTCAGAACTCCCGCGCACAGTCGGCTCTGCCACGGCTCGGTCGCGCTTCGCCTGAGTTCTCAATACGTCGATCTCGCATCCCGGCGCGTCCGGGTCGAACCCGTGCTCGACCAGCCAGCGGACTCCCCGCAGGCTGCGCAACGACCACCATGCGCGGATCACGTCGAGGTCGACGGCGGCTCCGTAGCCGGCGGCGACGTCGCCGAGACGTTCCGGGTGGCCGAGCGTCAAGGTGGCGAGGTCGTACAGGACATCACCCTGGGCTGCCTCGGACCAGTCGATCACACCGGTGACCACGTCACCGTCGACGAACACATGGGCGACCTGCAGATCGCCGTGCGTGAACACCGGCGTCCACGGCCGGAGTGCAGCCTCGGCAAGCCGGCGGTTGCGGGTGATCACGTCGGCGGGAAGAACGCCGTTCGTGGTGAGCCACGCGCATTCGGTATCGAGTTCCGCGGCCAGTTCGTCGATGCCGCGACCCGGCCGCGGCGGCAGCGGCGCGTCTTGCAGCATCCGTACAGCGGCACCTGCCGCGGCCCATGCAGCCGGTGACGCGGTCGACGGCTCGCCGAGGCGGCCGAGTGCCGCACCAGGGAGGGCGGCGAGTGCGAGCACGGGCGGTCGGCGCCACCGGATCTCCGGGGTCGGGATCGGCGCCCTTTCCATCGCGTCGACCTCGACATCGGTGCGCGCCTGATCGGCGTCGACCTTCAGGAAAACATCGCCCACGCGCAGCGTCGCGCACCCGTGATGGGCGACGACGACCTCCACCCCTGGCCCTTTCACGTCGCCATTATCGGGGAAGTCGCACCGACGGTCGCCGGATTTTCGGAGAGCAATGATCGGACTGGCGTTGCCGCGAAAGCCTCGAAGGCGCAGCGATGCCGATTCCGATCGACCGGGTGTCCGGCTGGAGACGAACGATCCGCGGTGCCGCGGTGTGACAGGCGCAGCTCTTCGGACAAGGGCCCGAAGTCGTTGATCCCGGTGTAGGTTGATCACCGAACAATTCAGTGCCTCAACGGTTTCCCAGCGGCGCTGTGTTCGCTCATCGGTTTCGCTTCCTGCTCGTCTCGCTTACTTCCCGGGAGATGCAATGCGTCGTGGACGGATTCTGTCGGCTTGTCTCGCTGTACTTGTGGCTGCCGCTCTCGGCGGAACGGGGGAGGCCACCGCCGGAGTGGACTCCACCTGCGGCGGGGCGGCATTCGCGCAGGACATGCTCGATGCCCACAACCAGTACCGGGCAATACACGGCGCGCCGGAAATGGTGCTCGATTCGGCGGTGACGGCCTCGGCCCAGCGGTGGGCCGAGCATCTGGCCGATTCGCAGATATTCGAGCACTCGCGAGGTTCGGGCAACGGTGAGAACCTCGCTGCCATGTGGGGCGGACGGCACACCGGGGTCTCGGCGACGAAGGCCTGGTACGACGAGATCAAGGACTACGACTTCGACACCCCGGCGGGGTTTTCGTCCGAGACCGGGCATTTCACCCAAGTGGTGTGGAAGGCCAGCACGAGACTCGGTGTCGGAGTCGCCTGCAACATCGGCGGAAAAGGTGGGCAGTATGTCGTCGCGCAGTACAACCCGGCGGGCAATACGACCGGTGACAACAACGAGCATTTCCGGGAGAACGTGCAGCGTCCGTAGCCATTCAACCGGCTTCGTCGTGGCGCGACGTGACCGGGGCCGCCGCGCTTCGGTCGGACCTACGGGTCTCATGCCTCCACAGCGTGTGGGCTATCGCGTTGCGCCCAGCGCGCCGCCGGCCCGACGGTGAGCCCCGCGGCCACGAGAATCCCGCCGAGCACGATCCACCCGGGCTGTCCCCAATCGATGCAGAGTACACCGAGCAGTGCCGGGGCCGCGGCCACGAAGACACCAGTTCCCATACCGAATATGCCCTGGTAGCGACCCTGCGCGTGGTCCGGTGCCAGGGCGAAGCTCAGTTCGAATTCGCCGGCTGCCTGGCCGATTTCGCCCAGCGTGTGCACGATTACCGCGACCGTCAGCACCAGACATGCGACGATCGGTGACCCCACGGCGCTCACGGAGAACAGGAGGCACGCGAATGCCAGGAGAACAGCTGCCCGGCGCGTGATCCGCGCTCCGTCGGCGACCGACTCGACGCCGCGGCCCGCACGCACCTGCAGGAAGATGACCAGCAGGGTGTTCGTCAGTAGTAGCGGGGAGACCAGCCAGGCCGGAGCCGTGGTGTGCGTGACGATCCAGAGCGGCAGCGCCACCGTGAGCACCGGATACTGTAGCGACAGCAGACCGTACACCCCGGTGACGCCGAGGTAGGGGAAATCTGCTCCCCCGCGGTGGCTTTCGCGGTCGCGGGCGGCTTCGGGCATCGGAGGCCGCGGTGGAATGCGCGCGATCGCCAGCGCGGCGAGCAGGAAACTGGCGGCGTCGGCGAGGATCAGCGTGACATACGCTGTGTGCGTGTCTTGCTGGATGGCCAGCCCGGCACCGGCGGCGCCCACCGCCACCCCGATATTGGTGACCGACCGCAGATAGCCGCGCAGTCGGGCTCGGGCCCGGCCGCCGATTTCGGCTATCAGCGCGCCTCGCACCGCCCGGCTGCCCTGCTCGGCAATGCTGACCATGATCGCCACGACGACGAATGCGGCGAAATCCCGGACCAGAACGAGAGCGCCGGTGGCCACCGCTTCGACAGTGAGCGTGACCAGGTATATCCGGCGAGCGCCGATACGGTCCGCGAGATGGCCCACGGCGGGACCCGCGCCGAGTCCGAGCAGGCCGGCGATGGACAGGCCGATTCCCACGCTGGTCGCGGACAGCCCCACCGATCGCGTCAGGAAGAGCACAAGTCCGGCGAGGTACAGCCCATTCCCGACTGCGGTGATCAGAATCGCCCACATCAGCGTTCGGGCGGGGCCTTCCGGCCGGTCCACCGCGATGCTCACCCCAGCACCACGGCCTGCGCCGGCGCCGGGCAGGGCAGATCCGCCCATAGCTCGTATCGAACACCCGTGAGCGAGCCGATGAGCGCCAAGGTCGTGTTGGCGTGTGTGACCACCACCAGCCGCCCGCTGAACCGGGGTGGTTCCGTGGTGTGCGCGAACAGGACGGGAACGGCCCGGCTCGCTACCGCTACCAGGCCCTCCCTGCCGTCGAACGAGCCGACGTCACCGGATCGCCACCGGGCGAACCCCGCCGGGCTGGCGATGGCCACCTCGGCCCGGGTGCGGCCTTCCCAGGATCCGAGGAACTCTTCCCGCAGATCTCGGCTGATCACTATCTGCCGGGGATCGATCCGAGCGCCGGTAGCTATGGCCTCTGCGGTCTGCCGTGCCCGGCGCAGGTCACTGCTGAGGATGATCTCCGGCTGTGGGTGCCGCAGCCGCCGGCCGAGTTCGGCTGTCTGGGCTCGCCCGGCGGCCGACAGCGGGATGTCCATATGCCCGCTGAACCGCCCTGTATGCGACCACTCGGTGGCTCCGTGCCGCACGATGACGATCTCCCAGTCAGGTGCGGCCACCCGAGCCACCCGATACATCGATGGAGCTCCCGGTGACATACGAGCAGAGCGGCGAAAGCAGCAGCGCGGCAACGGGCGCCACCTCTTGTGGCGTCCCGAGACGGCCGAGTAGCACGCCACGACGGGTTGCCTCGGATGCGCACCAGTCCGCGAACGCCTCGGTGGTTCCGGAGGCTTCGTAGCGGGCGCGCTGGCGATCGGTCGCTATCGCACCGAGGCTGATCGTGTTGACGAGTATCCCGGACGGGGCCAGCTCCACGGCGAGTGACCGAGCCAGATTGGCCACGGCCGCCCGGGCCGCGCTGACGGCGGCCATGTTCACCTCGGGAGCATGGGCCGTCACGCCGTTGACGACCACCACCCGCCCGGCATCGGAAGCCTCGAGCACGGGCAGCGCGGGCGTGACCAGGTTCAGCACCGATGTCACTTTCACCTGGAACTGGTTCTGCCACTCCGTCTCCGGTGTCGCCAGCACCCCGCCGGAGATGCCGGCACCCGCATTGGCCACCACACCGTCGAGCCGGCCGAACCGGTCCGCGGCCAGCCCCACGACCCGGCGCAGCGCTGCCGCGTCCTGGACGTCGACGGTGTGCGTCACCAGCCGCTCGCGGTGCTCTGTCGCCTGTGCGGCACTCATCTCACGCAGGCCGGCGGCGTCCCTGGCGCAGGTACTGACCGAGGCGCCCTCGGCGAGCAGCAGTTCGACGATCGCCCGACCGATGCCGCGGCTGCCGCCCGTCACGTAATAGGCCCGACCTGCCAGGCGAAGATCCACCGCGAGTCACCATCCCTTTCCGGACTTGGGCGGCAGGTGTTCGTCCAGCCACACGATGACGGAGTCGTAGACGCGGCGCACCCCGGCGTGGTCGTCTGCCATGAGCAGCGCGTCGACCGCATAGTCTGACACCTTCGCGGCCCGGCGCGGCCGATCGCCCGGCCGGTGGTCTGCGGTGAAGCGCACGACGCCGGGTAGATCGCATTCCAGCCCGCGGGGGAGCAGCCGGGGCGAGCGCGGAACGACGATATCGCCGTAGCAGCGCCCGGGGTCCGGCACCGTGCGTGCCACCGGCACCGGGTAACCGGCCTGGCCGAGGCAGGAAGCCTGTTCCAGGTCGATGCCGAGAGCTGCCCGGGCGATCGAGTTCAGGTTGCCACCGCCGGTGCGGCAGGCGATTTCGCAGAGGATCGGGCCGCGCCGGGGATGATCGAACAGTTCGCAGTGGAAGCTCGTCGTCTCCTCGGCGGCGGGCAGCGCGCCCAATAGCAGGGTGAGGTATTCGCGGGCGGCGGCCACGCGCGGATCGCCGGGATCCAGCAGCAGGATGCCGTGAGGGACCAGGTCGACCAGGGAACGCAGGCAGGTTTCGGTGTAGGTGCCGACCATCACGGCCTCGATCCGCCCCGCCCGCATCAGTCCGTCGACCGAGAGCATCGGCGCCTCCACCCATTCCTCGACGAGGAGATCGGCGGACTCGTCACCTGTCAGCGCTCGGGTATGTACCCAGGATTCGACCTCGGCCCGGTTGTGCAGCACGGTGACACCCACCGCGCCCGAGCCGTCCACCGGCTTTACCACCACGCCGCCGGGGTGATCGTCGGTGAAGTCCATGAGATCGGATAACGACTCGACGAGCCGGTGGTCCGCAACGGCCAGTCCTGCCTTTCCGGCCAGCGATTTCATCACCGATTTGTCCCGGAACGCAGTGGCCGATATGAGGTCCTGCCCGGGAACGGACAGGTGCGCCCGCAGTTCGGCGGCCCGGACCAGATCACATTCGCTCAGCGCGACGATCCGGTCGAAAGGTTGCCGGGCATGTTCCGCGGACACCGCTTCGTCGACGGCGCGGTTGCGCTTCCAATCCGCGAACAGCCGAGGCGCGGTCGGATAGCCGTGCTGTGCACCGTTCACAAAAGCGCGTGCCGCGGGGTTGTCCTCCGCGAAAAGGATTGCCTCCGCACCGGATTCCGCGAGCCAACGGTCGTAGCGGTGGGTGGTCAGCGGCTTCTTCGACAGTACGGCCACCCGTCTGCGGTCGTTCCGCGGCCGGCGGCGGATCATCTCAGCCACCCGCACTCCTCGGCCCACCATCGAGTGGTCTCGTCGATCCGGTCCCGTACCTGCTCGGCTGTGTCCGCGTGCACCGCCACAGCCGCCGCCGAATGTGCGGCGAATTCGGGTCCCTGCGCGAGAGTACCCGGGGTCATCTGCAATTCGAGCTCTGTTCCCTCGACCGGGCAGGTACCCGCAGGCGGGGCGAACCGGCCATGTCCGGGCGGGAAAATTATCCAGCCACCGGCGCGGCGGGGCGCGGCGGGCTGCTGCACCAGCGCAAGATCGAGTCCACATTGTCCACGCAGGTTCTCCCGGGACAGATGCACTCCGAAGGCATCCTGGTAGGTCGCCGCGACGAGAGCACCGCCGGTACGGGTGGCGACTTCGCAGAGCACTGGACTGCCGCCCTCCGGGAGCCACGCTTCCAGGTGAAAGCTCGTCGGACACGGCGGCGAGGGAAGAGCACGGTGGACGTCGGCAGAAAAACGTTGTAACACGGCCGTCCGCGGGTCGTCGGGGGCGAGCAGCACGCTGGACAGCTCCGACCCCGAGTGGGCCGCCTCCGCATTTCCGCTGTTGTACTGGCTGGGCCAGCAGTGCGCGACCTTGCCGTCGACGATCATTCCGTCCACGTGGAAGAACGGGGCATCAATGTATTCCTCCACCATCCACCGGCCCGGACGCTGTGGCGCCGCCGGCAGTTCTCCCGAGGCCAGGAACGCGGTGACCTCCGCACCGGTGCGCAGGATGCGTACGCCGATGGACGCCGAACCGCGCCGCGGCTTGACGACGACCGGCAGGTCCACGGCCCGGACGAACTCGATCAGATCGGTGGGCCGGTCGATGGCCCGCAGCCGGGGCACGCTGAGCCCGGCCGCCTCCACCGCGGTTTTCATGACCAGCTTGTCGCGATAGGCGCGTGCGGACACCGGCGACTGGCCGGGTAGTCCGAGCCGGTCACGCAAACGGGCACAGCGCAGCACATCGTCCTCGCTCGAACTGGCGACGACACCGACCCGATGTTCCCGTGCCGCGCACTCGGCCGTCCACTCGGTGGACCACGATTGGTAATTCGGCACCGTCCGCCAATCGAGGAACCGGGCCAGCACGTCTTCGCGTGCCTCCGCCACCGCCGCGGGCACGGTGACGAGAACTGTATCGGCCACGACCTCCGCGAGCCATTCGTGCAGCGGGCGCTCGGTGAGGGGCTTGCGGGAGAGCAGCAGAATCTTCTCCGGCACCGGCTTAATCGGCACCTACGATATCGAGCGGCAACAGGTTCGCCGGTTTCCATTCGGGCGCTGGGTTCACGACGCCCGTAGGGGTCGACCAGTTCAGTCGCGCCGGGCACGACGCGACACCGTGCTCGTCCATGATCCGGGGATAGAGTTCCCGCCGGCGTTCGACGCAGGCGAGCAGGCCGCCGTCCTCGGGGAACCAGCTGCCGAGGTATTCATCCGAGAAATTGCACACGAGCGCATGGCCACAGGGCTCACAGTAGATCTTGGCGACATTGGCGCAATCCTTGACCGTGAATCCCAGATTGCGGGCCGGTGGATAGCAGGAGACGGTTACCTCGGGGCCCCCGGGCTCCTGGATCTCCTCGTACAGTTCCTCCATGATTCCGGTGAAGCGGTCGAAAAGAGGCGCTGGACTCAGACTCAGCTCGGTCTGATTGGTCGCCGCCAGCCCCGACGGAATCCACGGCTTGATCTGTACGACGTCGACGCCGATCTCGCGCATGATGCGATAGATCTTCGGCGCCTCGTCGAAGTTGTGCTTTCCCAGCCCGATTCGGATGAATACCCAGAGACCGGCCTCTTTGGCCAGTCGGATATTGCGCAGAATCAGCTCCGCGTCGTCGGATTTCGAGCCCTTCATCAAAGCCGCCAGCCGGTTGGCGTCGGCAGTGTTGTAGGTGACCTTCACCCCCGCGAGCTTCATATCAACCAGCCGCGCTATCCGCTTCTCGTTCAGCAGCGTGCCATTGGTCACCAGCCGGGTCGTGACACCGCGTTCGCCCAGTGGACGGAAGAGATCCTCGACCAGATCCAGTGCCATGAGCGGTTCGCCGCCGGTGCCGTAGACGGCCTCCGGCTTCTCCGGTTCGGTGGGCGAGTCGATCCAGTCGAACAACGACTGCGCGAACCGTTCCGTATCGAGTGGATTCAACCGTTTGCCGATGAAGTCCTCGTTGACGCAGAAGATACAGGACCGATTACAGCCGTCGAGGAACTTGACTTCCACACCATCCGTGGGGATGTAGTCGGCCAGCCCGGTCTGCGGGAAGTTGTCCACCCGGAACTTGCGGTACCTGTCGAACTGCATGTCGCGATCAGTGTCCATGCTGAAATACCTTCTGCTGGAACGGGTTTCGTCGATTCCGAAGAATTCCTCAAATCTACAGTCGGGTCTGGTTCCGCTTCTCTCCCATCGTTGGGAACAACCGACTCGGGCTACGTGGCGCCCTCCTCGGAGGAAGGAATCGAAACGACACCCGCGGAGGGTAATCGGAATGGGAAGACCGAGAACCCAGCTCCGGAGCCGACGGTAGCGATCCGGTACGAGAGACGAAACGGTCTGCGGGGCCATGCTTCAGGACCGCATTTGTGAACTCTGCACAGTCCTCGAAAGGATTTCGAGGTCTCTTTGCCATCGCGCGACCGCCCTGGGCCGAGGCGGTGATAATGCGGTGATGACCGATCGGGTGCCGCGCCGGCCGGCGCAGTCGTGGGCCGGTAAGCGGCAGCGCCGAAGCGGGCGCGACCGCGGGTGCCGCGGTGAGAGCACTGCCGCAGTCGCAGAGGCACGTAGCAGGTCGCGTATACGTCTACCGGCCGCCTCTTCCGCTACCGTGCTCGGCGTCGGTCGACCGCAATGAACACTCAACCGCTGATGGCGCCCGCGGCCGTCGTGGGGTCGTATCGGAAGTGGCTTCTACAAGCTCATTTAAACCACATCAAGAACGTCCTCGGCGCCGGGTTCCGGGATTTCGGTGGATATCTCGGCGACGATGTCTACCGAGGCATCGGCCGGAACCTTCAGGATGCCGCGCTGGCGTTACGCAACAGTGATCGCCTCACTGCCCGGCTGCTCGAGGAATCCGGTGCCCACGCTGTTACGCGCTCGCCCTCGACTGCGTTGCCGGATAACCCCGGACAACTCCACACCTTGTGGTCGGATCTGTCTCGCCAGGAGAAGGACGTGTTGTACCGAACCGACCCATTTCTCGGTAACCGGAACGGGATCCCGCACGTCGACCGCGACTACTACAATCGGCAGACGCTGGCCAGGCTACAGGCCCGGGCTGCCGAGCTATCCGATGCCGACGCCGCGAAGAAGTACGTGAGAATCGCCAGAGCACTCGAGTCACGACCGGGGATGCCTCCACGTTATCTTGCGCTGATCGATGCCAGGTTCCGGGTGGCGATCGCTTCCAGGGATCCGGACAGCGCACCGAATGTCGTGACCTACGTTGCTCCGGCCGGTACCAATCCCATCACCGGGGGCGCGCGGCTCGACAAATTGCGCCAGTCGGCGCTGGCTGTGGATCCCGATTCCGACCCGTCGATCATCGCGTGGTCCGGTTACGAAGGGGCACCCAGCGTCAGCAGATCGATCGAGGCGGTGCACGCGCAGAGCGGGGCACCGCTGTTACGCGGATATCAGGAGGGATTGCGCGTAACGCACGAAGGCTCGCCTGCCCGCCATACCGTCCTCGGCTATTCCTACGGCTCCGTCACGGCCGGTCATGCTGCCGCACACGCGCCACTGGAAGCCGACAACGTCGTCTTCTTGGGGAGCTTCGGGGTGGGTGTGGACCATGCTACCGACTTGAAACTGGCCGGGGTCGACCCGGGAGATATCGAGCGACATGTGTTCTCCACAGTCGCTGAGCACGACTGGATACGGCTCATGCCGAAAACTCACGGAGAGCCCCCCGCCGGCCCGGGTTTCGGTGGAATAACGTTCACTACGGATTCGGACCGAGGCCCTTGGACCTCGCTCGGCTGGAACCCGCACGACCACCATCGCTACTGGGACACCAGTAATCAGGCGATGGTCAACATCGGGCGAATCATCACCGGCCACGGACATCTGGTGACATGAGAAGAGGAGGCGGCTGCCTTGGAATGTGAAATATCGGAAGCGGAATCGCGGCGGCACTTGTTCGGTTGTCTGGTCGAAACCTTGGCTGTGCTCCCTGTCGAACTCTCGTTGTCGCTACAACATCCAACGAATCCGCGAGCGCAATTTCACGACGGGATAACCATGCCTTTCGACGATGATGACGACGAGGGCGTGGGCCCGCACTACTTCGAAATATCCTACTGGATCGCAGGAGCTGGTCCGGACGAATCCGATCGGCACTTCGACTCGGTTGCGGCCGGCTGGCGAAAGATGGGCTGGGAGACCGGGGTCGATCGGAATACACGGCCGCGGGCGGCCTTCACCCGGGCGCCCGGTGGGTACGGACTGACTATCCAGCAAAGTATCAAAGGCGACCTCAGCATATCCGCCTCTACCCCCGGATTTCTGCGTGACACAAGGGAATCGAACCCGGCACCCGCGACCATTGCGCATCCGTGACCGGCCCGCCGTCGGCCGGGGCTCTCTCCGCGGTAGCCACTACTGAGGCTGTAACTTGACCAATATCTTCGACGCCCACATGTGGGTGCCCCCGCTCGGATATACGACAGGCGCCATCAATGGAAACAGGCCGTGCCTCAGCTCCCACGGAGCCAGCGCGTCCCCCGATCGCAAATAGTAGTCCTTCGCTGCCCCCTTATTGACGATCGCATTATGTACGACGAACTCGGTCGAATCGTCGGCGAGCTTGAAATTGTATGCGAGTATTCCGCCGTCGGCCAGTGACGCCGCAGCTTTTTCGACCACCTCGTCGAGTTGGCCGTCGGAGAGATGCGGTACACCACCATTGATGGATATTCCATCCCACGGGCCGCCGAAATCATCCGTGATCATATTGATCTCTCTGGCATCGAAGCCGGATTCTCGCAGCATCTCCACGCTACGCGGAGACGCGTCACTCAGGGTGACTTCGAAACCGTGGTCCCGGTATACGCGGCCGTCGCGCGGTCGCGGTCCACTGGCCAGATCCAGCACCCGGGGAGTCCTCCCGTTCTGCGCAGCCCTGAGTTTCAGCGATTCGGCATACACGTTGAGCCATCCTCCGGGGCTGTGCTGTGCCGGATCCGGCTCCACTACCGCCGGTGTTTTCGCGAGGTACACGTCGATATTCCTGTCATATGCCTCGATCGTCCGGTTGTTTCTGTCCAAGAGCCGTGCACTGTCCGAATCAACGTCCGGAACAGTTTTACCGAGCCAACTGACAACGCCGCCCGTTCGGTCGATATCCCGAGAGTGAATGGTCGCCGAATTGTGGACGATATTCTCTATCCTTTTTTTGACCAGAAGAAGTAAGGCGACTCCGCGAGCGGGCAACAGTGAACCTCCGGAATATGTCGGTCACGTACGATGAACCAGGTCCTCCTGTGCCGGCATCAGGGCGGCCACCAGATGGTCGCGGCGATCACCAATAGTGGTAGTCCGATCGCGATTACGAAGCCGGCCACTGTCAGGGCGCTCATGGTGTCTCCTGCCCGGATATCCAGCGCGCGAAGCCGAGGCGCGTCGGCACAGTCTCGCTGTCGGTGATATTCGCTGCGCCACACGAGCGGGTCGCCGAGCAGGTCTCCGCGTGAAGTCAGGCGGAAATCTCGGACGGCCGGCACAGGACGCTTGTGCCGAGGAGACGGCACGCCTGCAGTGCCAGTGCGATATCGAGTTTTCCGTGCGGGCCCGGGCCGGTGCGGGTCGCCTCGACTGCCTTGGTGATGCGATATTTCACCGTATTGCGATGCAGGGTCAGTGTCTGGGCTGTCTGCACATGACTTTCGCCGGTCGCGTAGTAGGTGCTCAGCGTGTGACGCAGCGTCGCCGCCTGCTCCGTGTCCTCGGCGAGCGCGCCGAGGACCTCCTGTATCCATACCCGGGCGCCAGGTAGGTCCTTGGCCAGCAGGGAAACAACCGCGACCCCCGGATCGCCGAAACCCACCGCGGAGGACAAGACCGGTGCGCCCGGCACAGTGACGACGGAATAGGCGGCGCGGGCCTGTTGATGTGAGCGCCGGAATCCGGCCGGGCCGTGACCCGGCAACCCGGCCGCGACCCGGATACCTTCGGAGTTGGTGGTCGCCGCGCTCGAGTCGGATACGGTGACGTCCGGCCGTCGCCTACCGAACGGCAACCACGCCCAGACCGTCCGGCGGTCGATGGCCGTGACGATCGGCGAACCCCCGGCCGACAGGGACCGGCCGATGGTGCGCACCCGGGCATCCAACAGGTTCAGTGTGCTCGCCTCGTCCGGCCCCTCACGCCACAGGATGAGCGCCAGATGCTCCTGGCGCAGCCGATACCCGGTCTCGTGTTCGAAGGCGGCGATATCGGGCCTGTCGGTGGAAAGAATCTCGTGCACAGTGGACGAACGCACACTGCCGCGGGCGTTCATCCAGCGTGTGCGCTCGGTCTCGTAGGCCTCGAAGACGTAACCCGTGATCCAATCGATGTAGCGGTAGATGATCTCGGTGAGTCGCTCGAGCACCGCCAGGGACAGCGCCGCGGGCAGTGCGCGGTGTCCGATTTCGCCGTAGCAGAGGCGCAGCATCTCGTGCTGTCCCATGTGATAGGCACGGACCAGAGAATTCGAGGGAACCTCGCGTTGGGCCAGCCGCAGCGCGTATTCGACGGCGGCGGTGGTGGGCTGGAGATGCTCGACGGGAATATCGTTGGCCAGGACGTCGATCACGGTGGCCACATTGCCGCGCACGCTGGCTTCGAGCATATCCACCAGGCGTGGGTCGTCGTCGAGATGGTCGATCTCACGCGCCATGAGGGCGCTCATCGCCTCGCTGATCTGGCGTTCGCGCGATTGCAGCGTGTGTGCGATCTCGGCGATGACGGCGACCACCTCGGAATCGGCGGTGGCAGGCACCCGCGCCGACTTGCGCTGAGAAGCTGGTTTCTCTGGGAGAGTCATCGGATACGTACCTTCTTTTCCACGGGCGCCTCGGTCTTCGCGAATACCGCAGTCGTCAAGCCGTGGCCTCGGTGCCAGTGGGTAAGGGTGCGGCCACGGAGGCTTCCTGAGGATCGACCGGTTCGGACGGCACCTGCGGCGCCCCGGTGGCCAGGACCCACTCCACCCCGAGTGGGATGGGACCGTTCGGTAAATACCGGATACCGCCGGTCATCGGCTTGAAATGTCCGGCGAGCGGACCCCAGGATCCGGCGAACCCGAGTATCTCCAGCAGGATCGTCCACAACAGCAGCTTCCGATAGACGATGGCTTCGTTCCACCAGCCGCCGGGGAGGGTGATTCGATCGATACGACGGCGTGACGCGGTGCCGGTCGTGGACGATGCTAGTCAGCCGACCGGTCATCCAGAACAGCCGGTAGAGACATACTTTCGGCGATTCGTTGTGAAAGGTGCACAACCGGCTCAGCCCAGGTGGGAACGCTTGTCGTGGGCAACGATATTCTCGACGAAGTCGCATCGAGCAGTTCATTGCCGGACCGCTACCTCGACCGATCAACCGCGTAGTTGCGGGCATACCGACGCGGAATATCTGCCGTTTCGACAGCCTCGACCCCGCCCGTGCGTGCCGTCACCGTTCACGTCGACGAGCACAGGAGTGAACTCGAGATCCGCTCCCGAGCGTGCTCGTCGAACGCTCGGCTGAACGCGTAGACCGGCACCGGCAGTGCCTCGTCACTGCGCCAGAGTGAAACCTTCGTAATCGTCGGCGGCGACCTGGTCGCATTTTTCGCGATAGGCCCCGACGCCCCCGATGTAGGCGTACATCACCCTCGGCTTGCCGGGCACATTCGACCCCACGTACCAGGAGTCGACCTTCGGATAAAGCGTCATATCGCCTGCTTCGCCGACGTGCCGGGTCCATTCCTGCTCCGCGTCGGCTTCGGCCTCCATGGTCGTGACACCCTTGGATCGCATCGCTTCGATGGCGTCCGCGACCCAGTCGACATGCTGCTCGATGGACACCAGCATGTTGGACAGGACCGAGGGGCTACCCGGGCCCGTGAGCGTGAAGAGGTTCGGAAAGCCCGCAACGGAGAGACCGAGGTAGGTGACGGGCCCGGCGGCCCATTTCTCCCGCAGCGACGCACCACCCCGGCCGCGGATGTCGATCGCGTCCAGCGCGCCGGTCATCGCGTCGTATCCGGTGGCGTAGATGATGTCGTCGAACTCGAAACTCTCCTGCGTCGTCTCGAGCCCGGACGCGGTGACCTCGGTGAGCGGGGTCGCTCGAACGTCCACCAATCGGACATTGGGGCGATTGAAGGTCTCGTAATAGTCCGTCCCCAGGACCGGGCGCTTGACGCCGAAGAAGCCGACGGGCTGAAGTAGCCGGGCGACAGCCGGATCCGTCACGATCTCGGCGATCCGGTCGCGGATGAACTGGGCGGCGGTCTCGTTGGACGCCTCGTCGGAGAGCGTATCGGTGAATCCGACCATCATGCTCACGAGTTCGCTGTCCTTGTCGGCCCATACCTTGCGGTAGAAAGCATTCCGCTCATCCTCGCTCACCTCGAGCGCCCCCTTGGTGGCCGCGGGCTGCGCGATGCCGAACGACGATTCCCGGTTCGCCTTGCGCACCTCGCGGTAGCGTGATTTGATCCCGCGCTGGAATTCGGGATCGATCGGGTGATTGCGGGCGGGCAGAACATAGTTCGCGGTCCGCTGGAACACGGTGAGTTGCTCGGCCGCTTCGGCGACGAGCGGGATGACCTGCACTCCGGAGGAACCGGTGCCGATCACCGCAACCCGCCGGCCGGTGAAGTCCACCTCCTGTTCCGGCCAGTTGCCGGTGTGGAAGCTGCGGCCCCGGAACGTCTCGATACCCGGAACTTCTACCATCTTCGCCACCGACAGGCAGCCTGTCGCCATGATCGCGAACCGCGCCGAGACGATATCGCCCCGGTCGGTCGTGATCCGCCACCGCGCCGCCGACTCGTCGTACACCGCGGCGGTGACCCGCGTCCGCAATTGCACGTCCTTACGCAGATCGAAGCGATCCGCGACGTGGTCGATGTAGCGGAGCAACTCCGGCTGCGCCGGATACTTCTCCGTCCACTCCCACTCCTGTTCGAGGTCCGGGTCGAAGGAGTAGTTGTAGTACACGCTCTTCACGTCGACGCGTGCGCCCGGATAGCGGTTCCAGTACCAGGTGCCGCCGAGCCCGTCACCGGCTTCGTACACCTGCACCGAGAGACCGAGTTCGCGCAACCTGTGCAGCATGTGGAGGCCGGCGAAACCCGCTCCGACGACGACTGCGTCGATCTCGCGAGCCTCCTGCCCGGTCGAGAATGCGGAGTGCTCCGAGGTCGTTGTCATCGTGGGGCCTGCCTTTCAATGAGTCGCCGTGGGATGCCCGGACAGTGGTTCGGTTCGACTGCGTGCCGGGCCGGCAGTTACCTGATCGAGGGAAGAGCGGGGTGTGAGGTGGTGGTCGGATGTCATATGCGGTGCCGCCGCAGAAATTCTTGCCCTCCCTCATGCTGCTGCTCGTCGGACAACTCCGCCTCGGCCTCAGGCGAGACGCATCGGCGGGCACGCCGGAAATCGGACCGGTAGTGCCGCCAATGCGCGATGGAACTGCCCCGGCCGCCAATCCAGTTCCTGCACGGATACTTGCGAACGGATATCCGGCAGGGCGTCGAGCAGCAGGTCGATACCCTGCGAAGCGATCGTCAGGGCGAGGGACTGCGCCGGGCAGGCGTGCGGACCGGCTCCCCACGCCAGGTGCGACCGGTTGCCTCCGCGGTCACCCCGCACCACCGGGTCGTTGTTGCACGCGGCCAAGCTGATGACCACCGGTTGGTCGGCCGGCAGCCATGTATCGCCGACGAGTTGCGGCTGTATGGGGTAGCTCACGCACCAGTTCGCCAGCGGCGGGTCCTCGAACAGCACGGCATCGATGGCGTCCCGGGTGGCCACGGCGCCGCTGATGACCTCGCCGCCGTACTGCTCGTCGGTCATCAACAGCAGCAATGCGTTGAGGATGAGATTGCAGGTCGGCTCCGTGCCCATCGAGAACAGCAGCGCCGCCTGATTCACCATCTCCATGAGATCGAGCCCGTCCGGATGCTTCAGCAGCTCGGAGGTCAGATCGTCGCCCGGCTCGGCCTGCTTCTGCTGGACAACTCCGATCAGGGCTTCGACGAAACGCTGCTGCCCTTCCTCGGCGCCGACTCCCTCCAGCATCGCGGCCATCCCCTCGTAAGCCGCGGCCGCGGCGTCTTCGGGAAAACCCAGCAGTTCGCTCAGGACCCGGAAGGTAAGGGGATACGCGTAATCCATTCGCAGGTCGGCGGTACCACGGACGCAGAAGGTATTGACCAGTGCCTCGGCAGCCCGCGCGACCGCGTCGTGCACCTTGTGCAGGTCGACGGTTTCCAGCGCGGCGATGATGGTGCGCCGGTACCGCTCGTGTTCCGCCCCTGCGGTTCGCAGCGCGTTGGGGCGATAGCCCAGCATCGGCACCAGCGGGCAGTCCGGGGAGGCGTTCTTCTCCCATCGGCGGGAATCGGCGGGGAAATGGGTCTCGTCGTTCAGGATGTGCACGGCCACCTGGTAGCCGATCACGAGTGTCGCCGGCACACCGTGAGCAAGCTCGATCGGTACCAAGGAGCCGTGGCGTCGCATGCTCTCGTAGACGCGGTGCGGGTCGGCCGCGAACGACGGGGCGTCCAGCCGAACAAGTGAGTCGGCGGGTCTTGGGGATCCGTATGCGATCGGGGATTCCCTCTGCAAACCCGGATCTGTATTGCTCAACGCGTGACCCTCGCGAGCGGAAGCGGGTTCTGTCCCTCTATGCCTGCTGGGGGACGGCCTGGCATTCGGTGTGTCGGCACGTTAGGCGACTGTACCGTAATTCGTAGCAGTACAACGTTTTTAGAGAAACCAGCACGGGAGCTTGTTGCTTGTTTTTTGCTGAGGCCGAGTCCGTTCGCCTCGCGTCGCGAATCGAAGGACCGAGATCCGGCATGGGCATTCGGTTGTCAGCCGGGCACGATTCACATGTTGGTCACGGACCGCCGACCACGCGATCGGCGGCTCACGGGTGGCGTAACGTGGAGCGCGGTTCCGGGGGACAAGCCATCGGGCGCGTCCCCGAACCGACCTCCTGCCCGCTCCGGAGGCCACCGGCACAAGCGCGTGGCCACGACCGAATCGAGGTCGGCGCCCACGTGGATGCCCCAGCGAACTCCCCCGACGCAGTGACGTCCTGCTCGCCTGATGCGGCGAAGACCCGCAATATCTCGCGCCCGACGCGTCTGCATTCCCACAGCGTTGTCTCGACGGCCCTGGCGCTGCACAGCGATCACGCGTTGCGCGAGCTCGTGGATGCGGCCGCGCCGATCGGCGCCGGTATCGGCGGGAAGTCCGCGCTGCTGGAGGTCGCCGGAATCCCGGTCTTCGTGAAACGAGTGCCCCTCACCGACCTGGAACGGCAGCCGGAGCACGTCCGGTCGACGGCGAACCTGTTCGACCTGCCGCTCTTCTGCCAGTACGGCGTCGGCCTCATCGGCGCGCCGGGCTTCGGGGCCTGGCGCGAGCTCGCCGTGCACGCCATGACGACGAACTGGGTGCTCGCCGCCGAACACGACGGCTTCCCGCTGATGTACCACTGGCGGGTGCTACCGGACACGACGCCGCTACCCGGGGAGCTCGCCGACCTCGACCGCGCCGTCGCCTACTGGGACGGCCGGCCCCAGGTACGCCACCGAATCGAGGCCCTCCGGGACTCTTCGGCAAGCATCGCGCTGTTCCTGGAGTACATCCCACAGAACCTGCACGAGTGGCTGAACGACCGGATCGAGGCAGGTGGCGAGGCCACCGGCCGGGCCTGCGTCATGGTGGAGCGGGAACTGGGCGCCGGTATCGCGTTCATGAACAGCCGTGGGCTGCTGCACCTCGACGCACACTTCGAGAACATTTTGACCGACGGTCGACACCTCTACTTCGCCGACTACGGCCTCGCTCTCTCCTCCGGGTTCGACCTCTCGCCGGCGCAGGCCGCGTTCTTCGACCGGAACCAGAGCTACGAGCGCGGCGACGCCGCGGCCGACCTGGTGGACTGGTTGATAACCGCCCGGTTCGGGCGGCGGCGGGGGGGCCGGGAGTTTGGCGCCGGGATGGTGGGCGCAT
>NZ_JARWOV010000253.1 GCF_029868855.1 Nocardia carnea
TTCGAACGGCACATCCGCATTGGCGAACGCCGCGATATCCACCTGCCGCTGCCGCGCCAGCAGATCGGTGAACGCCTCACCACGATCGAGCTGCGTCCGGAACACCAGCGTGTTCACGAACATCCCGATCAGATCGTCGAGCGCTTGGTCGCCACGACCGGCGACGGGTGTGCCGATGGTGATGTCGTCGGCGCCGGACAGCCGCGACAGCAGTACCGCGAACGCGGTGTGCGCCACCATGAACAGGGTCGCCCCTTGCTGCTGCGCCAACTGTTGCAGGCCGGTATGGATCTCGGGATCTATCCGCACATCGACCCGGCCGCCCACATGGGACTGCACCGCGGGCCGCGGGCGATCCGCCGGCAGGTCGAGCTGATCCGGAATCCCGGCCAGCGCCGACTCCCAATACCCGAGCTGCTTCGCCGCCAGCGATTCCGGATCGGACTCGTCACCCAGCAGATTCCGCTGCCAGATACTGAAATCGGCGTACTGTACCGGCAACGGCGCCCACGCCGGAGCCTCACCCGCGGACCGCGCCGCGTAGGCGGTCATCACATCACGGGTCAACGGGGCGATCGACGAACCGTCGGTCGCGATATGGTGCACCACCAGCACCAGGACGAACTCGTCCGGGGTGCCGGCCGTATCGGCCACCTGGAGTAGCGCCACCCGGACCGGCACCTCGGCCGTGACATCGAAGCCCGTGGATGCCGATTCCGAAACGGCCGCGACGATATCCGCGGCGGCCACCGACCGCACCTCGAGTACCGGGGCGGCCTGCCCCACCGGCAATACCACCTGCACCGGGCCGGATTCGGTTTCCGGATACACCGTCCGCAACACCTCGTGCCGCGCCACCAGATCCGCGACCGCGGCCCGCAAGGCATCGACATCGAGATCGCCGGACAAGCGGATCGCCAAGGGAATGTTGTACGCGGCGGACGCGCCATCGAAGCGGTTGAGGAACCACATCCGCTGTTGCGCCGGCGACAACGGCGCCGCCGCCACCATATCGCCCGACAGCAGCTCCCGGTTCGGACGCGGCTGCGGCACCAGCGCCGGTCGGCCGCCGGTTCCGCTGTGCTCCTGGATCCGGGCGGCCAAGGCAGTGACGGTGGAGGTTTCGAAGAGCAGCCGGACCGCGACCGTCGTGTCCAGCGCCGACCCGAGGCGTGCGGCCACCTGTGTCGCGATCAGCGAATTACCGCCCAGCGCGAAGAAATCGTCATCCGCGCCCACGCGTTCCACATGCAGCACGTCGGCGAAGACACCGGCGACGATCTCTTCGATCGGAGTCGACGGCGCCCGGAACTCCCGGGTCTCGAAGGTCGGCTCCGGCAACGCCTTCCGATCCAGCTTGCCCGAAGTGTTCAGCGGGAACGCGTCCAACTCGACCACGGCCGCCGGGACCATGTAGGTCGGCAGCACCTCGCGCACCGCCTCCAGCACAGTGGCCGATTCGAGCTGCTGCCCGGGGGCGGGTACCACATAGGCCACCAGCTGCTCACCGAGCTGGGATGCGGCGACGGTCACCACGACCTGGCTGACCTGCGGCTGTGCCAGGAACGCGGATTCGATCTCACCGAGTTCGATCCGCTGACCACGGAACTTCACCTGGAAGTCGGTGCGTCCGAGGTACTCCAGAGCCGGCCGGCCATCGACCCGCTGCCAGCGCACCAGGTCACCCGTACGGTACATCCGGGCACCCCGATCGAACGGGCTCGCCACGAACCTGTCGGAGCTGAGATCGGGGCGGGTCACATACCCGCGAGCCAGCTGATCACCGGCCAGATACAGCTCACCGGTCACACCCCGGGGAACCGGACGCAACCGCGAATCCAAGACGTACACACGGCTGTTCCACTGCGGAACACCGATCGGCACACTCCCGGCCTCGTCGCCCGTGGCCTGCCAATACGTGATCGAGACGGCTGCCTCGGTCGGACCGTAGAGATTGTGCACCGTGGCGTCGGAGATGGCGTGCATCGCGGTGACGGTTTCCGGCGGCAACGCCTCCCCGATCGCGAAGATATGCCGCAGACTCGGGATCGACCCCGGCGTGGTGTGCGCGGCGAATACCGTCAACATCGAGGGCACGAAGTCTGTCACGGTGACCTGCTGCTCAGCGATCACCCGCGCCAGATACTCCGGATCGCGATGACCGTCCGGAGTCGCCACCACCAGGTGCGCCCCTGCGGCCAACGGCAGGAAGTAACCCCACAGCGAGACGTCGAACGTGGTTGCGGTCTTCTGCAGATACACCTCCGCGGAACCCATGGGGTATTCCGACAACATCCACGCGACCTGGTTCGCGATCGCCGAATGCGGCACCGCCACACCCTTCGGGCGGCCGGTGGAACCGGAGGTGAAGATGACATACGCGGTGTTCGACGGCCGCACCGGAGCTATCCGGTCGGCGTCGGTCACCGGCGAAGAAGCGAACCCACTGGTATCGAGAGTGTCCAAGGCGAGCACCGGTACGCCGGCGATCGCGTCCGATGCCGCACCGTCGGCCGATGCCGTACCCGCGTCGCCGCGAACGGTTTGCGCGTCGGCGGTGGTCGACAGCAGGCACACCGGTTCCGCCGTATCGAGGATGTAGCCGATGCGCTCGGCCGGATGCGACGGATCCAGCGGCACATACGCACCACCCGCCGCCACCACCGCGTACATGCCGACCACCAGGTCCAGCGACCGCGACACCAGCAATCCGACCAGCGACTCCGGACCCACACCCTGCGCGATCAGCAACCGCGCCAGGCGGTTCACCCGCTCCGAGAACTCGCCGTAGGTCAGGCTCGTTCCCTCGAACGTCACCGCCACCCGATCGGGGAAAGCGGTCACCGCCCGTTCGAACCCCTCCAGCAGCAGCCGCGGAGTGAAGGGGTACCCGGTGGCGTTCCACTGCTCGAGTACGAGGGTGCGTTCGGCCGCGCCGAGGATTTCCAGATCACCGACCGGGACGGCGGGATCCGCCACGATGCCACGCAACAACCGGGTCAGCCGATCGGCGAATCCTTCCACCGTGGCGTGATCGAACAAAGCGGTGGCGTAGTTCAGATACCCGTCCAACCCCAAGGGTGCGCCGGCTTCGTCGTAGGAATCGCCGACGATGAGGTTCAGGTCGAACTGTGACATCTCGGCGTCGAAGTCCACTGCCGATACCGTCAGACCCGGCAGAACCAGCCCGGCCGGCCCCATGTTCTGGAAGGTCAGCCCCACCTGGAACAACGGATGCCGCGCGGTCGAGCGAACCGGGTTGAGCACCTCGACCAGACGCTCGAACGGCACATCGGCGTGTGCGTAGGCCGCGATATCGATTTCGCGCTGCCGCGCCAGCAGATCGGTGAACGCCTCACCACGATCGAGCTGCGTCCGGAACACCAAGGTGTTCACGAACATCCCGATCAGATCATCGAGTGCCTGCTCACCACGACCCGCGATCGGCGTACCGATGGTGATGTCGTCGGCGCCGGACAGCCGCGACAGCAGCACAGCCAGCGCCGAATGCACCACCATGAACAACGTGGCACCCTGCTGCCGGGCGACCCGCAGCAGCCCGGCATGGAGTTCGGGGTCCAGGCGTATCTCGACGCGGCCACCGGCGAACGACTGCGCCGCCGGGCGCGGCCGATCCATCGGCAGGTCGAGCTGGTCCGGGATTCCGGCCAGCGCCGTTTCCCAGTACCCGAGCTGCTGGGCGGCCAGCGATTCCGGGTCGGACTCGTCGCCGAGGAGGGCACGCTGCCAGATGCTGTAGTCGGCGTACTGCACCGGCAGCGGCGCCCAGCCCGGCGCCTCGCCGGCGGCGCGCGCCGCGTAGGCGATCATCAGATCCCGCGTCAACGGCCCCACCGAGGACCCGTCACTGGCGATATGGTGCACCACCATCGCCAGTACGAACTCCCCGCGCACCCCCGCAGTACCGGTGGCCCCCGAATCGGCATCCGCTGTTTCGGGCGGTCCGTCCACGTGGAACAGCGCCACCCGCAACGGCACCTCTGCTGTCACATCGAAACCGGTCGATGCCAGCTCCGACACCGCGGCGATCACCTCGGCGGCAGGCACCGAACGCACCCGCAGGCCCGGCCCGGCGTCGCCGACCGGCAGCACTACCTGCACGGGACCTGATTCGGTCTCCGGGTACACCGTCCGCAGCACCTCGTGCCGCGCCACCAGATCCGCGACCGCCGCACGCAAGGCGGCGATATCCAGTTCACCGGACAGCCGGATCGCCATCGGCAGGTTGTACGCGAGTGACTGCTGATCGAAGCGGTTGAGGAACCACATCCGCTGCTGCGCCGACGACAACGGCGCCGCCGCCACGACCTCACCCGACGGCAAGGTCGCGCTCGAACGCTGCTGCGGGACCAGTGGGATGCGGCCGCCGGCACCGGCCTGTTCCTCGATCCGCGCGGCAAGCGCGACTACCGTCGACGCTTCGAACAGCGTCCGGACCGGGACCTGCGCATCCAACGCCTTCCCGACCCGGGCCGCTACCTGGGTCGCGATCAGCGAGTTACCACCCAGAGCGAAGAAATCATCATCGGCACCGATACGCTGCACACCGAGAACATCGGCGAACACACCCGCCACGATCTCCTCGATCGGAGTCGACGGGGCCCGGAACTCCCGAGTCTCGAACTCCGGCTCCGGCAACGCCTTCCGATCCAACTTGCCCGAAGTATTCAACGGGAACGCATCCAGTACGACCACAGCCGCCGGAACCATATAAGTCGGCAGCACCTCACGAACCGCCTCCAGCAGGGACGTCTGCACAACCCCGTCCCCGGGGGCCGGCACCACATAGGCAACCAACTGCTCACCCAACTGGGAAGCAGAAACCGTCACCGCGGCCTGACTGACCTGCGGCTGCGCCAGGAACGCCGACTCGATCTCCCCCAGCTCGATCCGCTGACCACGGAACTTCACCTGGAAATCCGTACGCCCCAAA
>NZ_JARWOV010000254.1 GCF_029868855.1 Nocardia carnea
GGCCGGCCTGACCCATTGCCCGGCGCGGCCGCCGGAACCGGCACTCGGCGGCGGTCCGGGACGCAGGCTCTGCGGTGTGCCGCGCCATCGACGCCGACGTTTGGGGTGATTGACGGCGTCTCGTGGCGACCGGCTGTGTGCCGGTTCTCGTGTGGCCCGGCGTGCATGACAGTAACCCCAGGTAGACAAGGGTTTCGGGTTGTCGTTGCGTGCTCTCCGGGGCTTGCCCTCGCGGATGAATTATTTCTTGACGGAATCTCTACGGCCCGACCCCTTGCGTCCTGATTGAACGAGTGTTTAACGTATTGAACATGCGTTCAAGCGATGATCTGACCACCCGGGCGCGTATCCGTGACGCCGCCATCGCGCTGTTCGGCGAACAGGGCTTCGGCGTCGGTGTGCGGGCCATCGCGAAGGCCGCAGGGATATCGCCCGGTCTGGTCAACCACCATTTCGGGTCCAAAGACGGGCTGCGCCGCGAATGCGACGACTATGTGCGGGGAGTGATCCGTGAAACGAAGATGAACTTCATGAACCGGCCGTCGGCCGGGAACATGCTGCAGCAGTTGGCCGAGATCGAGGAATTCGCCCCGATCGTCGCCTACATGATGCGCAGCTTCCAGGCCGGCGGCGACCTGGCCGGCACGTTGTTCGAGCATATGGTCACCGACGTCGAGCAGTATCTCGAGGCCGGTGTGGCTTCGGGGGCGCTGCGCAAACCGCGGAATATGAAGGCCATGGCGCGCTATCTGGCCACGGCCAACGGCGGCGGCATGCTGCTGTTCCTGCAGACGCACACCCCGGCGGACGGGGTGATCGACTATCGGCAGGCCCTGCGCGAGTACGCCGAGCAAATGATGCTGCCCGCGCTCGAGATCTACACCGAGGGCCTGCTCACCGATTCCTCGATGATGGACGCGCTGCGCGCGGCGGGGCCGGGGTCCGGTGACAGCACGGGTCCGGCCGAATCCGGCGCCACGTAACGGCCTGCCCCGGTCCCCCGGAGTTGATCGGCTCGTCCTCCGATTCCGGCGAATCGCACCGCGGCCGCCCTACCGGAACGCGTGCACCACTTCCTTCGAGCTATCTATTTCAATGTCCTACAAGGAGATTCGATGATTTCGGCAATTGAGATCCGGGATCTGCACAAGCACTTCGGCCAGGTCCGCGCACTCGACGGACTGAACCTGCAGGTGTCCGAAGGCGAAGTCCACGGTTTTCTCGGGCCCAACGGCGCCGGGAAATCCACAACTATCAGGATCCTGCTCGGACTGCTGGCACGGACCAGTGGTGAGGTGCGGATGCTGGACCGCGACCCATGGACCGACGCGGTATCGCTGCACCGCGACATCGCCTACGTTCCAGGTGATGTGACCCTGTGGCCGTCGCTGAGCGGCGGCGAGACCATCGACCTGCTGGCGTCGATGCGCGGCGGTCTCGATACCGCTCGGCGGGCCGAGCTGATCGAACGGTTCGAGCTCGACCCCCGTAAGAAGGCGCGCACGTATTCCAAGGGCAACCGGCAGAAGGTCGCCCTCGTCTCGGCGTTCTCCTCACATGCCCGGTTGCTGCTGCTGGACGAGCCGACATCCGGACTGGATCCGCTGATGGAGCAGGTGTTCCGCGAATGCGTCGCCGAGGCGGCCGGACGCGGCGCCACCGTACTGCTGTCGAGCCATATCCTGTCCGAGGTGGAAGCCCTGTGTGAGCGGGTCACCATCATCCGTTCGGGACGGACGGTGGAAAGCGGCACGCTGGACTCCATGCGGCACCTGAGCCGCACTGCCATCACCGCGGAGCTGACCGGTGATCCCGGCGATATCGCGGCACTACCGGGTGTGGCCGATGTGAGCCTGGACGACCACACCTTGCGCTGCCAGGTGGACGGCGAAAATCTCGCGGCACTCATCCGGGTGCTCGGCGATACCGGTGTCCGCAGCCTGATCAGCCGGCCACCGACCCTGGAGGAGCTGTTCATGCGGCACTACTCGGTGAACGGCCGGGAGTCCGGCGAACTGCAGGAGGTCCGGAAATGACCACGGCTGTGGCCGGTGTCCGGCCGGGCATGTTCGACACGACGTCCGCGGGCACCGAATTCACCGGCACCCTCCGGTTGCTGCGGCTCTACCTGCGGCGCGACCGGATCGTCGCACCGTTGTGGATCCTGCTGCTGTCGGTGCCATTGGGCTCGGTGTATGTGGCGAGTATCGAATCGGTGTATCCGACCGCGGCCGATCGCGCCTCGTTCGCGGCCACGATCCTGGCCAGTCCGGCGCAGCTGGCGATGTACGGGCCGGTCTACGACACCTCGATCGGCGCCGTAGGGATCTGGAAAGCGGGGATGTTCCACACCCTGATCGCCGTGGCCACCATCCTCACCGTGATCCGGCACACCAGGGCGGAAGAGGAATCCGGCCGCACCGAAGTGCTGGCCTCCACATCCGTCGGCCGGTACGCGAGCCTGACCGCCGCGCTACTGCTGGCCCTCGGTGGTGCCCTGCTGGCCGGTCTGATCGGGGCGGCGAGCCTCACCGCAACGGGGGTTCCGGCCGCCGGATCGCTGGCCTTCGGGCTCGCGCTCGCCGGGTCGGGCATGGTGTTCGCGGCGGTCGCCGCGGTGACAGCACAGGTTTGCACAGGCGCCCGGCTCGCCCGCGGGCTGGCGTTCGCGACGCTCGCGGTGACCTTCACCTTGCGCGCCGTGGGTGACGCGCAAGCCGGCGCGGGGCCGGTCAACCCGCTGACCTGGTTGTCGCCACAGGGATGGTCGCTGCAGGTCCGGCCCTACGCGGGCGACCGCTGGTGGGTGCTGCTGCTGCACCTGGCACTGCTCACGGTGACGATCGCGGTGGCCTTCGCCCTCTTGCGCCGTCGCGATGTGGGCGCCGGTCTGCTCGCCGAACGGCTCGGGCCCGCCGCCGCCGGCCCCGCCCTGACCGGCCCCTTCGGCCTGGCGGTCCGGTTGCAGCGCGGCGCGCTCCTCGGGTGGGGTATCGGGGTCGGGCTCTACGGCCTGGTGATCGGGAGCGTCGTCAACGGTATCGGCGACAGTTTCGGCAGCAGCGAAATCCTGCGCGATCTCATCACTCGAATGGGCGGCGCCGATTCGCTGGAGGATTCGTTCGTCAGCTACGCGTTCACCATGCTGGGGATCGCCGGCGCCGCGTATGCGGTATCGGCGGCACTGCGGATGTTCGGCGAAGAGAACGGCCATCATGCCGAATCGGTGCTCAGCGGCGCCGTCGGCCGGGTTCGCTGGGTGGCCTCCCATCTGGTGTTCGCCTTCGGCGGCCCGGTGGTGATCATGCTGACAGCCGGCCTGCTGGGCGGGCTCACCTACGGGATCGCGGCCGGTGATATCGGCGGCACACTGCCCGGAATGCTGGCGGCCGCGCTGGTCCAGTTGCCCGCGATCTGGTTCTTCGCGGCGGTGACGGTCGTGCTGTTCGGACTGGTGCCGCGCTGGACGCCGGTGGCGTGGGGGTTGCTGACCGCCGCGATCGCGGTCTTCCTCCTCGGATCCATCTCCGGGGCCCCGCAATGGTTGCGGAATCTGGAACCGTTCAGTCACGCACCGAAGGTGCCGGGCATGGAGTACAGCGTGGCTCCCACGCTCGTCGTCACGGCCGTCGCGGCGGTCCTGCTGGTCGTGGGGTTGATCGGGATACGTGGCAGGGACGTGCGCTGACATTCTGTGACGGTTGCGGCCGTGTGTCCGGGTCATCGTGACCGGACGCACGGCCGCTTCGGTACGCGCCCGCCTGAGCCGGGTCAGACCCAAGTGCCTTTGCCGACGGTGACGACACCGCCGTTGCTGATAGCGAACCTGCTCCGGTCGCGTTCCTGGTCCACCCCGATGATCTCGCCCTCGGACACCATCACGTTCTTGTCCAGGATGGCCCGCCGGACCACCGCGCCGCGCCCGATCCGGACCCCGGGCATCAGCACACTGCCCTCGACCGTGGCGCCCTCGTCCACCTGTACGTTCGCGCTGAGTACCGAATTGCGGACCGTAGCCGCCGACAGGATGCTGCCCGCGCCGACGATGGACTCCTGCGCCAGCCCGCCGCGGGCGAATTTCGCGGGCGGCAGATTCTCGGCGGCGCCGCGGATAGGCCAATGCCGGTTGTAGAGGTTGAAAACGGGGTTCACCGACACCAGGTCCATATGGGCTTCGTAGAAGGCATCGATGGTGCCGACATCACGCCAGTAACCGCGGTCGCGGTCGGTGGCGCCGGGAACGTCGTTATCGGCGAAATCGTAGACCGCGGCCTGTCCCGCGGCGACCAGGCCGGGAATGATGTCGCCGCCCATATCGTGATCGGAATCGGAATTCTCCGCGTCCGCCTTGATCGAATCCACCAGCACCTTGGTGGTGAACACGTAATTGCCCATCGAGGCGAAGGTCGCGTTGGGATCGTCGGGAATTCCCGGGGGATGGGCCGGTTTTTCCAGGAAACCGACGATACGCCCGGATTCGTCGGAATCTATACAGCCGAACGAACTCGCCTCGCTGCGTGGCACCCGGATACCGGCCACCGTGACCCCGGCGCCCGAATCGATATGGCTGGTGACCATCTGTTCGGGGTCCATCCGGTAGACGTGGTCGGCGCCGAACACCACGATGTAGTCGGGATCCTCGTCGTAGATGAGATTCAGCGACTGCATGATCGCGTCGGCGCTACCGGTGTACCAGCGCGGCCCCAGCCGCTGCTGGGCGGGCACCGGAGTGATGTATTCACCGGCGAAACCCGACAGCCGCCAGGTCTGCGATATATGACGGTCCAGCGAATGCGATTTGTACTGGGTGAGTACACACAGCCGGAGGAAACCGGCATTGACCAGATTGCTCAGGACGAAGTCGATGAGGCGGTAGGCCCCGCCGAACGGGACGGCCGGCTTGGCGCGGTCGGCAGTCAGGGGAAAGAGTCGCTTGCCCTCGCCACCGGCGAGCACGATTCCGAGTACGTGCGGCTGGCTCCTCACAGTGCCAAACCTACCGAACCAGGTGGTCGGGGGGCATCGGCCGCTCGGCGGCGGCCGTGAACCGGCTGCTTGCCGGCTGCCGTGTATCGGCTGCCGGGCGTCTACCGTGAATCCGTGAGTTTCGGTTCCAGGGGTGCGGATGTGGCGCCCGGGTCGCCGGCGGGTGATCCGTTACGGGTGGCCGTGTTGACCCGGGAGTATCCGCCCGAGGTATACGGCGGGGCGGGCGTGCATGTCACCGAATTGGTGGCCCGGCTGCGCCGGATGAGCACCGTGACCGTGCACTGTATGGGCGCTGCGCGGACAGCGGCCCAGGTGCACGACACGGATCCGGCGCTGGCCGCGGCCAACCCGGCGCTGCAGATGATGTCGGCGCAGCTGCGGATGGCCGACGCCGTGGGTGCCGTGGACATTGTGCATTCGCATACCTGGTATGCGGGTCTGGCCGGGCACCTCGCGGCGACGCTGTACGGGATCCCGCATGTGGTCACCACACATTCGCTGGAACCGCGCCGCCCGTGGAAGGCCGAACAGCTGGGTGGCGGCTACCGGTTGTCGTCGTGGTCGGAACGTAATGCGCTGGAGCACGCCGACGCGGTGATCGCGGTGAGCGACTGGATGCGCCGCGATGTCCTCGACGCCTACCCCGCCCTGGATCCGGCGCGGGTGCACGTGGTGCGCAACGGTATCGACGCGGACGTCTGGTACCCCGGCCCGCCGGCCCCGGGCAGCCGCCGGATCCTGGACGAACTCGGGGTTCGTGCCGACCGGCCGCTCGCGGTGTTCGTCGGCCGGATCACCCGCCAGAAGGGCGTCGGGCATCTGCTGGCCGCGGCGCGGCAGATCGATCCGCGGATCCAGCTGGTCCTGTGCGCCGGCGCCCCGGACACCCCGCAACTGGAAGCCGAGGTCGCGGCGGCCGTGGCCGGGCTGCACCGGCAGCGCGACAACATCTTCTGGGTGCGCGAGATGCTGCCCACCGAGCAGATCCGCCAGCTGCTTGCCGCGGCCACGGTCTTTGTCTGCCCGTCGGTCTACGAACCCCTCGGGATCGTCAATCTGGAGGCGATGGCCTGCGGCACGGCCGTGGTCGCCTCCGATGTCGGCGGTATCCCCGAGGTGGTCGCCGATGGCGGCACCGGGCGGCTCGTGCATTTCGATGCGGGCGAGACCGCAGCCTACGAGCATGCGCTGGCCGCCGCGATCAACGAGCTCGCCGGTGACCCGGTGCGCGCTGCCGAACTCGGGGCCGCGGGGCGCGAGCGCGCGCGGGCGGAATTCGACTGGCACCGGATCGCCGAACAGACCCTGAGCGTCTACCGCACGGTGGCGAAACCCTGAGACGTACCGCCCCGAACCGGCAGCCCGTGGTTCGCGGTTCCGCGGTCACCGGGATCCGGCGGATCAGGCGGAGGAGGCTCCGGAGACGATATCGCCGGCAAGCGGTGCCACCGCCCCGATGATCTCGCCGGTCGTTTCCTCGTCCACACCGGCGGCGGTGAGCGAATCGGTCAGATGACCGGCCACCAGGTCGAAATGATGCAGGGTGATGCCGCGACCCTGGTGCACCTGTTTCATCGGCGCACCGGTGTAGGGGTCCGGGCCGCCGAGCGCCGCGGCGAAGAACTCGACCTGCTTACCGCGCAGCCGGGACATATTCGTTCCGGTGAAGAAGCCGGCGAGCTCTGCGTCGGCGAGGACTCGGGTATAGAAATCGGCGACGACGGCTTCCAACGCCTCGTATCCGCCGATCCGGTCGAAGATGGTGGTGGGGGTGCTTGTCTTCTTGCCGAATGTCGGTATCCGCATGCAATAAGCACATCAGGCCGGTATTACCCGTCGGTCAGGCTCGCGTCGCAAGTGGATTGCCCTGTGTGGCAGCGTGATTGCTCGATTCTCACCGCGGATCAACGGTCGCGGTGAGCACCGGTGACGGCTGCCGCCGCAACCGCGGTGTATGTGCTCACCGTGACCGATGCCGTCACCTCGAAAGGTTCCGGTAGCTGATCGCCGGTGGCCGCGGTGTGGTGGGCGGATGGACCCATCGCCACGAGGTGGGCGATATCGGTGCGGGTCAGTGTCATCGAATACTCGACCGCGGTGCTGTGCACCCGGGTGAACAGCCCGGCCATCCCCTCGGCGAGCCGCCGCTCCTTGTCCGGATCGACGGTGACCATACCGATCGGGCCGATCAGCTCCGCCAGATGCCGGACGGTCGGGGTCACCACGAGATACCGGCCACCGGGCGCTAGACAGCGGGCCACGGCCGCCGGGTTCCGCGGTGCGAAAACCGAGAGTGCCGCCGTCAGGGCGTGGTCGCGCATCGGGAGGCCGCGCCAGGTGTCGGCCACCACGGCCGCGGCGCGGGGATGCGCGCGGGCGCAGCGGCGACCGGCGGGTTTGGCGATATCCAGCGCGATACCGCGGGCACTGGGCACGGCGTTCAGAACGTGCGACAGGTAGTAACCGGTGCCCGCGCCGATATCCGCGATCACCTCGGCGCCGGGTGGTGATGCGCTGTCTTCGTGCGATCGTGCCGCCACGGCGGCGTCGGCCAGCGCCGCGGCGATCGGCTCGAAGAATCCGGAGCCCTGGAAAGCGGCCCGTGCATCGAGCATCTCGGCGGTGTCGCCGGTGAGTTTGGTCGCGGCGCCGGTGAGCAGGCTGACATAACCCTGGCGGGCGATATCGAAACTATGGCCGAGATCGCAGCGCAGCACCCGGCCCGCGCACACCAGACCGCGGCCGCATACGGGGCAACTCAGTGCCCCGGCGACCGCGGCCAGCGCCGATTCCTCGGCAGTATCGCTAGCTGGTGACACTCTTCAATTCGTCACCCAGTGCCGCGGCTTCGTCGGGCGTGAGTTCTACGACCAGACGCCCGCCACCCTCGAGTGGGACCCGCATAACGATCCCACGGCCTTCCTTGGTTGCCTCGAGGGGACCGTCCCCGGTACGGGGCTTCATGGCCGCCATCCTCTGCTCCCTCCAGATCTGCGCGGTATGCTGCGCACTTGCTCGGATCCCCGGTTGTCACCAACCGGGCGGTCCGTCGGTTGAGGCGACGGACCGCACTCGATCCATTCTTCCCTATCGCAAGAGATGGCGGATACTCGACGTCCAAATGTGACCGGTCAGCCGAAGCCGGTGTGCCGGGTATCGACCCAGCATTCGGACAGGTGATCGTCCACCATTCCGGTCGCCTGCATCAGCGCGTACGCCGTGGTCGGCCCCACGAAGCGGAAACCGCGCCGCTTCAATTCTTTTGCCAGTGCGGTGGATTCGGGCGTCACCGCGGGAATATCGCCGATTGCGTGCGGGCGCGGGCGTGGCGGGGGAGCGAACGACCAGAGCAGTTCGTCCAGGCCGGTATCGAGTTCGCGTGCGACCTTCGCATTAGCGATACAGGCATCGATCTTGGCGCGATTGCGCACAATCCCCGGATCGCCGAGCAGCCGTTCGCGGTCGGCTTCCCCGAATTCGGCGACCCGGTCGATTTCGAAACCGGCGAACGCCAGCCGGAACGCGGGGCGTTTGCGCAGGATGGTGATCCAGGACAATCCGGACTGGAAAGCCTCCAGGCACAGCCGCTCGAACAGGGCGTCGTCGCCGTGCAGCGGGCGTCCCCACTCCTGGTCGTGGTAGTCGCGGTAGAGCTGGGACTCGACCGACCAGGGACAGCGAACCAGCGTATCGGTGGCGGTCACGAGCGCTCCGGACCCGTCGCCGCGCCGGCGCTCGCGGACTGTGCCTCGGCGAGCTGGGCCTGTAGTTCATCGATCCGGGCGGCCAGCCGGGCCAGTGCCCAATCGACCTCGCCGGCCTTGTACCCGCGCACCACCTGCTGGAACCGCAGAGCCCGCACATCGGCGCCGGAGATGCCCTCCACCGGCAGGATGGTCGCGGTGGTGCCCTCCGGAAGCGGGCCCAGCTCCTCCGACCGGCCGAAGAGCGCACCGGCCAGCAGGAACAACACCGTGGCCACCAAACCCACGATCAAGACGTACAGCAGCAGGGTGAGCATGGACCGAGTCTAGGTGCGACCGCCGACAAGGGTCTCGGGTCGCCCTGCCCGCCCGGTCCGCATCACCCGGCCGCTGTTATGAGGCGAGGACGGCCCGACCGGAAGTATGCATTCCGGCCGGGCCTGTGGAGGCCGGGGCCGCGCAGTCGGCGTGCCCGGGTTCGGCCTGTGGGCAGGGTGGCAACGGGATACCGCCGCGCCGTCCTGCCGGGTTGCCATGGCGTCCGGGTGTAACTCACCGAGAGTTCCGGAAGCCGGCTGGTTCAGAGGTGACGAGTCGTATCGATGCCCAGCGACATACCGGCCAGCCCACGGCGGCGGATCGCCAGTTTGTCGGCGACCGCGCGCAGGGCGGCGGCAGCCGGACTGTCCGGGTCGCGCAACACGATGGGGGTGCCCTCGTCACCGGCCTCACGCACGGCCTGTTCGATCGGGATCTGACCGAGCAGCGGCACCTCGGCGCCGACCGCGCGGGTGAGCCGGTCGGCGACCGCTTGTCCACCGCCGGACCCGTACAGCTCCATCCGGCTGCCGTCGGGCAGATCCAGCCAGGACATGTTCTCCACCACCCCGGCGATCCGCTGCCGGGTCTGCAGGGCGATGGCGCCGGCGCGTTCGGCGACCTCGGCGGCGGCGATCTGCGGGGTGGTGACCACCAGAATCTCCGCGTTCGGAATCAGCTGGGCGATGGAGATCGCCACATCGCCGGTGCCGGGCGGCAGATCCAGCAGCAACACATCCAGATCACCCCAGAACACGTCCGCCAGGAATTGCTGTAGCGCGCGGTGCAGCATCGGGCCGCGCCACACCACGGGGGTGTTGCCCTGGGTGAACTGCGCGATCGAGATCATCTTCACGTCGTGCGCGACCGGCGGCATGATCATCCGCTCGACCTGGGTGGGCCGGGCATCGGTGCCGAGCATCCGGGGGATGGAATGGCCGTAGATATCGGCGTCCAGCACGCCGACCGACAGGCCACGGTCGGCGAGCGCGGCGGCGAGGTTCACCGTGACGCTCGATTTACCGACCCCGCCCTTTCCGGACGCGACCGCGTAGACGCGAGTGAGCGAACCGGGCTGGGCGAACGGGATCACCGGTTCGGCGGAATCACCGCGCAACTGCTTACGCAGTTCGGTGCGTTGTTCGTCGCTCATCACATCGAGTTCGACCGATACCGCACCGACGCCGGCCACATCCGCCACCGCGGTGCTCACCCGCTGGGTGATCTCGGTGCGCAACGGGCATCCGGCGGTGGTCAGGTACACCTCGATGTGCACGTTGCTCTCCGGATCGATCCGGACGCTTTTCACCATGCCCAGTTCGGTGATCGGTTTGCGGATCTCCGGGTCGTCGACCTTCGCGAGGGCGCCCCGCACGTCCGCTTCCGTTACCACTGGCATACTGCCGATGGTAGTGCGGTCAGATCTTGGGGAGTTCCGCGGGCCGTGGTGCGATCCCAGTTTTGTACGACTGGGCCCAGGCCATGACGTTCGCGACGTAGGCCATCGAGTTGTTGTAGCGCAGGATGGCCCTGGTCTGCTGGGCGGGATCGTTCATATCCAGATCGCCCGAGCACAGGTATTTACCGGCGGTCAGGGTCGCGTCGTAGTAGTTCTGCGGATCGGAGATCCCGTCGCGGTTGCCGTCCGCCGCGTAGTGGGTCCAGGTCTCCGGCAGGAACTGCATGGGACCCACCGCGCGGTCGTAGCCGCCGAAACCGTCGAGCGACCCGCCGTCGGAATCGTGGATGACATTGTTGCCCGCCAGGCTGCCGTCGAGCGCCGGGCCGAACACCGGGGACAGCGCGTTACCGTCGGCGTCCGCCTTGCCGTTGTACATGTGGGTGGATTCGACGCGGCCGATACCGGCCAGCATCGTCCAGGACATATTGCAGCCGGGGTTCTCGTCGGCCAGGATCTGCTCGGCCGTGAGGTAGGCGTCCTGGGCGATCCCCGGAATACCCGATGCGGCGACCGGGAGGTCGTTACGGGGCCGGTTCGGGTCCAGCGCAACCGTTTTCACCTCGACCGGTGCCTCCGGCGACTGTTTCGCCATGGCATGCATCACGGTGTCGTCGAACGAAGCGGGCGCCATGGACTGTGCCGGGGCGGCACCCACGGCCGACATATGCATCTCGACCGAAGCCGCGGTGGGATCGGTGGCCATCGCCGCGGCGGCGTTGGTGGCCACGACGCCCGCCGGTACCAAACCGGTGAGTGCGATAACCGAACTTCGGGTAACAGTGGCAGGTTGTTGTTTACGGTGACGCCCCACGTGCTCAAAGCCCTTCATCTCAACCACAAGCCTGCGGCCGCGGCCGGACTCGTTGCCCGGTCGTGACCTTCGCCGTCGAGACTACCGCATCCGAGACCACTTCGTTACTACCTCGTGACCATTTTTCCGGCGTGAATGCGACTTCGATGGGAACGGGAAGTGGCGCCGCCCCATAGGGACCCGGCGTCCGCCGCGGCGGTGCCGGCGTGTGCGCTTCGCCGGGGCAGTGAACCCGCCGGTCGGTTCTGCCGAATCGGCTGATCGTGACAGGCCCGGGTGGCGTGAGTCCGCAGATCAATTCGGAGTTGTCCCGGTGTGTGGAAACGCCGGGCGGCGGCGCCGGTGCCGTGTCTGCAGGGAGGAGCGCCGCCGGGCCGGGAACTATCGAGCAGGCGGGGCTGATTCGGTGTGCGCCGGGGCCGGGGTGGTATCGGCGGGCGGTGGGGGTGGTACCGCGTCCGCGGGTGTGGGGGCCGCCGGACCCGGAATCAGCTCGATCGGCAACGGGATGACCAATCCGCCCGGGAGTGTGATGGACGGTGGTGCGGGTGCCGGAGCCGGAGCCGCCTGCCGGTCCGGGTGTCCCGGCGGCGCGGGGGGTGCCGCCTGGTTCTGTGGAGCTTCCTGCGGTGCAGGTGCTTCCGGAGCGGGAGCGCCCGGTGTAACGGGAGCCGGGGCCCCGGGCGCGGCCTGGGTGCCCGGGCCCGCGGGTGCTGCCGGGTCGCCGGGCGCGGCCGGGGCCCCGGGCCCGGGTGCAGGGAGTGCCTCGCCGACCTTCGGTGACCCCGGTGCGGGCGGGCAGAGCAATCCGCAGGGGATCGGCGGCAATCCGGGGATCCGGATCATCGGTTCGGGCCGCGGGGTCTGCACCGCCAGCTCGGGTGGGGGCGGCGGAACCGGCGTATCCGTCTGTGCGGCGAGCAGGTCCGGCGATCCCGGCGGGAGCTGGGTGGGGGCGCTGCCCGGCGGTACGAGGCCGGGGGACGGGATGATCGGTGCGGAACGGCCGCCGGTGCGGTAGGCGGCCGACCAGCTCAGCACATTGGCCGCGTACGACATCGAGTTGTTGTAGCGCAGTACGGCCCGCAATTCCTGTTGCGGGTCGCGCAGATTCAGCCCGCCCGAGCACAGGTACTTGCCGGCCCCCAGGGCGGCGTCGAAGACGTTGTGCGGGTCGGCGTGGCCGTCGGCATTCCCGTCGGCGGCGTAGCGCGACCACGTCCCGGGCAGGAACTGCATGGGGCCCAGCGCGCGGACGTATCCACCGTCGGTGGACCGGATGACCTCGTTGCCGGGGAGCGTGCCGTCCAGCGCCGGACCGAAGATGGGCGGGTTGGTGGTTCCGGCGGCGTCGGTACGCCCGTTGCTCGCATGACCCGATTCGATGCGGCCGATCCCGGCGAGCAGGTTCCAGGTGAGCCCGCAGCCGGGCGCCGAGGACTGCAGGGCCAGTTCGGCGTTGCGGTAGGCGGCCAGCACGATCTCCGGGATGCCGAGCGCGCCGCTACCGCTGGGCAGGGAGATGCTCTGCAATGGAACCGTACCGGCGAAGGGTGGGATTCCGTCGGCGGGCAGGGGGCTCAGGGCTCGTAGTTTCCGGGGAGTCGTGGGCTCGACCGGCAGCATTCCGAGTGTCTGGGCCAATGGGGCTTCGGTGTCTTCGGTGGTGTCTCCGGCCTGCTCGGCATTCGCCGCGAGTCGGGCTCCGGGAGCTTCCGGCGGTGTCGACGACATGGTGGTGTGGGCGGCCGAACCGCTCGCTACCAGGCCCGCCATGACCAGAGCCGACATTGCCACAGGGGTAGGTATCCGCATTCGGCTCCACCGTTCCTCTATGTCACAGGTGAGCGACCGTCTCGGACATTCCGTAACGGCGCGCTCGGGACAACGTGATCCAGGTTACCTACCGGTCAGGAGCATATTGCGGATTTCCGGTCATTCATCGGCGACTGGCGGTGAAATCGACCCCGTAACCGGCTTGTGACCGGAGGTTTTCTTGCGTTTCGGCTTGGTAGCTTTGTCCGGGCCGCGCGTCGGTCCGACTCCGGTCGTGTACTCGATCCGCTCCAGTGCGTCACGGATCTCGTCGAGCTCGCGGCGCAGATAATCACGGGTGGCGACCTCGCCCACCGCCAGGCGCAGCGCCGCCAGTTCCCGGGCCAGGAACTCGGTATCGGCCTTCGTCTGGGCGGCGCGCAGCCGGTCCTCCTCGAGGGATACCCGATCGCGGTTGTCCTGCCGGTTCTGTGCCAGCAGGATCAGCGGCGCGGCATAGGCGGCCTGGGTGGAGAACGCCAGGTTCAGCAGGATGAACGGGTAGGGGTCCCAGCGCAGCGTGATCACGAAGATGTTCAGCACGATCCAGACGATCACCACCACCGTCTGAATCGCGAGATAGCGTCCGGTGCCCAGGAATCGGGCGATCCGTTCGCTACCGCGGGCCAATGCCTCGGCATCCCAATCGAAGCGGAACCGGCTCCCGACGGGGGTCTCCAGGCGCTGCCGCGCGCTGGAGACCACCCGGCCCGCCGTGCTCTTGTCGGTCACGGCCGCACACCTTCGTACAGTTGTTCGTCTTCGCGCCAATCGGGCGGCAGCAGATGGTCGAGGACATCGTCGACACTCACCGCGCCCAGTAGATGGTTCTGCTCGTCGACCACGGGCCCGCACACCAGGTTGTAGGTGGCGAAATACCGGGTCACCGCCGCGAGCGGCAGTTCCGGCCGCAGCGTCGCCAGATCGGCGTCCAGGATCCCGCCGACAAGATGCGCGGGCGGTTCGCGCAACAGTTGCTGCAGATGGACACATCCGAGGTATCGGCCGGTGGGGGTGGCCGTCGGCGGCCGGACGACGAACACCATCGACGCCAGCGCCGGTGTGAGATCGGGATCCCGGACCCGGGCCAGCGCCTCGGCGACCGTGGTGGACGGCGACAGGACCACGGGTTCCGGTGTCATGAGCCCGCCCGCGGTATCCGGGGAATGCTCGAGCAGCCGGCGCACCGGTTCGGACTCCTGTGGGTCCATCAGCGTCAGCAGGGATTCGGCCTCGTTCTCCGGCAGGCCGCCCAGCAGATCGGCGGCATCGTCGGGGTCCATCGCTTCGAGAACGTCGGCCGCGCGGGTCATCTCCAGCTGACCGAGCAGTTCCAGCTGATCGTCACCGGAGAGTTCCTGGACGACATCGGCGAGCCGCTCGTCGTCGAGGGCGAGCGCCACCTCCAGGCGCCGTTTGGCGGGCAGTTCCCGCAACATATGCGCGACATCGGCCGCGCGCTGGCCTTCGAACTGTTCGAGCAGGGCGCTCACATCCTGGCCCGGACGGTCGATCTCGTACGGTGTGAGGCCCTGGACCCGCGCCCAGTCCACCACGTGCACCGTGCGCCGCCGCCCCAGCCGGCGATGTCCACGCACCGCCACCCGGGTGACCCGCCAGTCCCGGGTTCGGGTCAACGCGATCCCCAGATCCACCACGAAAACATCCACCCCGGCCAGATCCGGTAGGTCGGGGTCCTCGACATGCACCGTGGAATCCACGATCTGCGCCATGGCCAGCAGTTCGCCGGGGCGCTGCGCGAAACGCCGCAAGCTGACATTACCGGTGTTCAACGTGACCGAACCGGGTTCGATACTGGTCACCCGCAGCATCGGGACGAAGATCCGGCGCCGGGTCGGCAACTCCACCACCAGACCGTGCACACGCGGTTCCTGCCGGTCGTAGCGGACGGCCACCACCACGTCGCGTACGCGGCCGATAGACTCGCCGTCCGGCCCCAGCACCGCCAGGCCGGTGAGCCTGGCGATATACACCCTGGTAGCTGCCATGAGTGCCAGGCTAGATGTTCCGGGGCCGGACCGGGCCGACCACAGGAGTGTTGATGAAGCCGCGCCGTTCCGTCCTTGCCGTGCCGGGCAGCAACCCGAAAATGATCGCCAAGGCCAAAGGCCTGCCGGTCGACGAGGTGTTCCTGGATCTCGAGGATGCCGTCGCCCCGGGGGCGAAAGCCGCCGCCCGCGCCAATATCGTGGCCGCCCTCAACGATTCCGGCTGGGGTGAACAGTTGCGGGTGGTCCGGGTGAACGACTGGACCACCCAGTGGACCTACGCCGATGTGATCTCCGTGGTCGACGGTGCCGGGACCGCGCTCGACGCAATCCTGCTGCCGAAGGTCACCGACGCGGGCCAGGTAAGGGCGCTCGATCTGCTGCTGAGCCAGTTGGAGCGCGCCAACGAGATCGAACCCGGCCGGATCGGGATCGAGCCGCAGATCGAGAACGCGCTGGGGTTGCGCAATATCGACGAGATCGCCACCGCCAGCCCCCGGGTGCAGACCCTGGTCTTCGGGCCCGCGGACTTCATGGCGAGCATCAATATGCGCACCCTCGTGGTCGGCGAGCAGCCCGAGGGGTACGACACCGGCGACGCCTACCACCACATCCTGATGACAATCCTGCTCACCGCCCGCGCGCACGGTCTGCAGGCGATCGACGGCCCCTATCTGCAGATCCGCGATATCGACGGTTTCCGGCGCGCTGCCGGGCGCACCGCGGCCCTGGGCTTCGACGGGAAATGGGTGCTGCACCCGAGCCAGGTCGATGCCGCGAACGAGATCTTCAGCCCCCGGCAGGCGGATTACGACCACGCCGAGATGATCCTGGACGCCTACGCGTATCACACGTCCGCCGAGGGCGGCGCGCGCGGAGCCGTGATGCTGGGCGACGAAATGATCGATGAGGCCAGCGCGAAAATGGCGGTCGTCATCGCGGAAAAAGGCCGCGCCGCGGGAATGCGGAGAACGATGACATTTACTGCCCCTGAGTGATGCCGGCGGGCTCTCCGCGGACACCATTCGAACCTTGCGTCCCCAGCCGCCGGCGCCGAGTTCGGCGAGACCCTGAGAGGTTAGGGACCAAGGGGGGCCAAACCCTGTGCCGCCGGAGGCGGCACAATATAAATATGACGAATCCCCTGGGGAGCTCGAATCGCGGCAGACAGGGTCTGCCCACGCCGCCTTCGGGATGGCCGGTCGGTTCGTACCCGACCTATGCCGAGGCGCAGCGTGCCGTGGATTATCTGGCGGACAATCAGTTCCCGGTGCAGAACGTAACCATCGTCGGCGTCGATCTCATGCAGGTCGAGCGGGTGCTGTACCGGCTGAACTGGGGCAAAGTGATCGGCGGGGGTGTGGTGTCGGGGGCCTGGCTCGGCCTGTTCCTCGGTTTGCTGCTGAGTTTGTTCACCACCAACGGGATGGCGGGTCCCCTGTTGGTGGGCCTGGTCGGCGGCATCATCTTCGGAGTCATCTCGACCACGATTCCGTACGCCGCGACCCGTGGTCAGCGTGATTTCGCGTCGACCATGCAATTGGTCGCGGGCCGCTACGACGTGCTGTGCGATCCGAAAACCGCCGAACAGGCCCGGGATATGCTCGCGCGGCTGGCCATCTGACGGATGGATGTGATCGAGCGGGTGCGCGCCGCCGTGGCGCGCCATTTCGAGGTGGACACGGCCGCCGTGGACACCGCGTCGGTGACCTTTCTCGGGCTCGAACCCATCGAGATCCTGCGGATCCCCGGTGACGGTGTGGTGCATTATGCGACCGTGGGCGGCTCCCGGCATCCGATGGGGGACCCGGCCGTCGTCCTGGCGGATCCGGTGCGCGGTCCCCGGGCCGAATTGCTGCTCACGCTGCGGGCCGGGTCGGACAGTGGCGCCGGGGTGGCCCGGTCGCTGGGGGTGCTCGCCGCGTCGCCCGCGGTGGAAGGTGTTGTCCTGCAGGCCGACGCCCTGCTGGATCTGGGCGAGCCGCTCTGGCGTGACGCCCCGTTCACCGCCGTACTGCTCGGGGCCGGTGAGATACCCGAAGTGGAGCTACCCGAACCCGCCGACCCGGTGCGGTACTTCGCGGTGACCCCCGTGACGGCCACCGAAGCCGCATGGGTGCGGGTTCGTGGCGCGCAGGCGCTGCGCGACGCCTGGTCCGAAGCCGGTATCGATGTGCTCGACCCCGGCCGCGGCGCTGCTTCGCTGTGAAACCGCCCGCATCCGGTGGCCGGGACCCCGGATTTTCCGGGTCTCGTAAGACCCCGATGCCGCGCTGGTCGCGGCCGTACGTGGTGGGCACGCGGTTGTTCAGAGCCAGTCGTTGCGGCGGAACAGGGCCAGCAGGGTGCCGCAGACGGCGAAGATGAACAGGAGTACCACCGGATAACCCCAGGTGGTTTTCAGTTCCGGCATATGTTCGAAATTCATTCCGTAGATTCCGGCGATCATGGTGGGTACGGCGGCCACCGCCACCCACGCCGATATCTTCCGCATATCCGTATTCTGCTGAACGGTGATCTTGGCGAGCGCCGCGTTGATGAGCGAGCTCAGCGCATCGTCGAAATCGGTGATCCGTTCCGCGACCGCGGTGTGATGGTCGGCGACGTCACGAAGGTAGCGCCGGATTTCGGCGTCCAAGGGCAGCTCGGTGTTGTGGACCAGTGTTTGCAGCGGTAAGGCCAGCGGATTGACCGCCCGGCGTAGTTCCACCACTTCCCGTTTCAACTGATAGATCGATTCCACGGTGACCGCGGAGCGTGGGGTGAAGATTTCCTCTTCCAAGGCGTCGATATCGAGTTCCACCGATTGCACGACCTCGATATAGGAGTCGACCACATGGTCGGCTATCGCGTGCAGCACCGAGCCGGGGCCCAGGCGCAACCGTTGTGGATCCGCCTCCAGTCCGCGCCGCACAACCGAAAGCGGTGAATGTTCGCCGTGCCGGACGGCGATCACGAAATCGGGTGCCATGAATATCAGCAGTTCGCCGGTTTCCACGATCTCGCTGACGCTGTGCAGTTCGTGTTCCCGGTAGGCGACGGTGCGCATGACCATCACCATTGTCTTGTCGTAGCGTTCCAGCTTCGGCCGCTGGTGTGCCTGTACCGCATCCTCGACGGCCAGTTCGTGCAGCCCGAACGTCTCGGCGACCTCGGCCATCTGGGTGGCGTCGGGATCGTGCAGGCCGAGCCAGACGAAGCCGCCGTGTTCGCGGGCGGCGGTCAGCGCGCTCACATGGGTGTACCGGCCGGGTAGCCGCTTGCCGTCCACATAGACAGCGCAGTCGACGACCGCGCGGGCGGTGGGCACCCGGATACGCGGGGCCGAACGGGTATGCCGCGTCCGTCCCGGACCGTGGAACGGCAGCGGCAGAGAAGGCACAGGCCGATGCTAGCCGCCCGTGCGAACTGCACCGGGAGTCCGCACTGACAGACTGGACGGCGTGCGCATCGACCTGCATACCCACACCACCGCTTCCGACGGCACCGACACCCCGGCCGATCTGGTGCGGAAAGCGGCCGCTGCCGGTCTGGACGTGGTCGCGATCACCGATCACGACACCACCGCGGGCTGGGCCGAGGCCGAGGCCGCGCGCCCGGACGGGTTGTCGCTGGTCCGGGGAATGGAAATGTCGTGTGTCGGCCGCGGTGTCGACGGCTGGCCGGTATCGGTGCATCTACTGGCCTATCTGTTCGACCCCGGCGACGACGGTTTCGCGGCCGAACGTGAGCGGCTACGCGGCGAACGCGTCCAGCGGCTACGCGCCATGGCCGAGCAGATGGCCGCCGACGGGCTACCTGTGGACCCGGACGCAGTGCTCGCCTCGGCCGGTCCGGCGGCGGGCCGCCCGCATCTGGCGCGCGCCCTGGTGGAGGCGGGCGTCGTCCCCAGTGTGGAAGCCGCTTTCGCGCAGTTGCTGGCCGCGAACGGCCCCTATTACGTGGAGAAGGCGGATACGCCGTTGCATCGGGCGGTGGAGATGATCGCCGGCGCCGGCGGGGTGAGCGTCCTCGCGCACGGCCGGGCCCGATCCCGTGGCCGGCTGCTCGACCTCGCGGAGATCCCGGACCTCGCCGCGCTGGGTCTGGGCGGGCTGGAAATCGATCATCCGGACCACAACGCCCAGGATCGGACGGCACTGCGTGACCTGGCCGGTGAGTACGGCCTGCTGACGACCGGGTCCTCGGACTATCACGGCGCGAACAAGACGATCGAGCTGGGCGCCTGCACCACCGATCCGGCACAGTTCGAGAAGCTCGCCGGTAGGGCCACCGGCGTGCCGGTGCTCGCGTCATGAAACTCGTGCGCGGACTCAGCGGGTCCATCGCGGCTGGGCTGGTCGTACTGGCCTGTGTGGTGGTGGGCGCGGCAGTGATCGGCGCCCGCCGCGGTTTCCCGGGCCCAGGTGCGGAATCGGTCGGCTGGCATATCGTGATCGCGGCGATCGCCGTTGCGGCGCAGGTCTATTCGGATCGCAAACGCGGCGCCGCGACCTTCGCGGTCGCTCTGGTCGTACTGGGCGGCGCCACACTGCTTCTGTGGACGCAGTGGTGGATCTAGCCGGACCGCCGGATTTCACAGTGCGCACCGCTGCGCGGCGCAGCGTTCTCACCCCGTGCTTCCCTGCTCCGGGAGTTTCCCCTTACGGGAAGGTAATGCCCGGCCCCTAGGCTGAGCCCGTGGTGTTCGATACACGATCCGCGGTGCCGGTTTGGCGTTCCGCACGGGACCTGGCACAATGTTGCGGATTCCCGATCGTTGCCACCGCCGGGTCGGGGATATCGGGCGCCCACCGCCACGCGACGCACCGTCGCAGCCGGAGCCGGGCGCCGGTCGAGTTCTGCCGGACCAACCCGTCCGAAATCCGCCCGGAGGGCAGCTGCCCGAAATCAGTGCTGCCAACTTTCGCCTCGTCCCGGATTCTCCGGGCCTCCGGGTTACTGCAGTGCCGGGAAACATCCTGGTAGTGCCACCGATGAACGATATGACGCAGATAACACCAAATACCCGGCGGTAACCGTCCACCGGTTACGACCGCAACCAGCAGGAGTGAAATCGTGTCCTCTGTGACTGACGCACCGAACGCCACCGCCAGCAAGAGCGAGGCCGAAGACCTCGCGGCGATCACTCACGAGGAGATCTTCGCCGGTCACCTCGGAGGCAAGCTCTCGGTCGAGCTCAGCGCGCCCCTAGAGACGCAGCGCGACCTGTCGATCGCCTACACCCCCGGGGTGGCGCAGGTGAGCCGCGCGATCGCCGAGGACGAGAAACTGGCGAAGCGCTACACCTGGACGGACCGCCTGGTGGTCGTCGTCAGCGACGGAACCGCGGTGCTCGGTCTCGGTGATATCGGCCCGCGCGCCTCGCTGCCGGTGATGGAGGGCAAATCGGCGCTGTTCAAGAAATTCGCCGGGCTCGATTCCATTCCGATCGTGCTGGACACCAAGGATGTCGACGAAATCGTCGAAACCCTCGTGCGCCTGCGGCCCAGCTTCGGTGCCGTGAACCTGGAGGACATCTCCGCGCCGCGCTGCTTCGAAATCGAGAAGCGGGTCGTCGAGGCGCTGGACTGCCCCGTGATGCACGACGACCAGCACGGCACCGCCATCGTGGTGCTGGCGGCGCTGAACGGCGCCGCCCGGGTGCAGGGCCGGCCGACCTCGGGCCTGAAGGTCGTCGTCTCCGGCGCCGGCGCCGCGGGGGTCGCATGCACCAATATCCTGCTCGCCGCCGGTATCCCCGATGTGACGGTGCTGGACTCCAAGGGCATCGTCAGCCGCGACCGCACCGATCTCAACGCGGTGAAGGCCGATCTCGCTCAGCGCACCAACCCGCGCGGTCTCACCGGCTCCGCGGCGGACGCGCTGACCGGTGCCGATGTGTTCCTGGGCCTGTCCGCGGGCACCATCGCCGAAGAACTCATCGCCTCGATGGCGCCGGAAGCGATCGTGTTCGCCATGTCCAACCCGGACCCGGAGATCCACCCGGAGGTGGCCCGCAAGTACGCCGGGATCGTCGCCACCGGCCGCAGTGATTTCCCGAACCAGATCAACAATGTGCTGGCCTTCCCCGGTGTGTTCAAGGGTGCTCTCGACGCGGGTGCCCGGCGGATCACCGAGGGCATGAAGATCGCCGCCGCCGACGCCATCCTCGGCGTGGTCGCCGACGAACTCGCGGTCGACAAGATCGTGCCCAGCCCGCTCGACCCCCGGGTTGCCCCGGCGGTCGCCGATGCCGTCGCCGCCGCCGCACGCGCGGAGGGCGTGGCCTGATAAATCGTTCCGCCTTACCCGGGCGGTAACCCAGCTGCAGCACCCGGTCGTCACCAATGACCGGGTGCTGCAGTTTTCGGCGCCGCGGGATGTCCCGGCACCGGTGTGGACGGCCGTGGGGCGCGCGTTACGGGGAGCGTGGGCGGCGGTAGATTCGGGCTGTCGGGCGCCCGGGACCGGGTGCGGCGGGCTGGTTACGGGAAGTGGGTGTCACGCGCGATGGTGCTGGCCGCGTCGGTGCGTATCGTGGGGCGGATGCTGGTGCCGGCACTGGCCGTGCTGAGTGTTTCCTGCGGTTCCGGGGAGGCGGCCGATCCGCTGGTGGTGGGGGCACAGCAGCCGGCACAGTCGCGGCTGCTGGCGGAGATCTACGCGCAGGCGCTGGCGCGGACCGGGGCCGCGGTCCGGGTGGAGCCGGGGCTGGGTGACCGTGGCGAGGTGCTGGCCGCATTGGCGGCGGGGACGGTCACGGTGGCGGCCGACCAGAACGGCGCGTTGCTCGCCGAGCTGAACATCGGGGCGGACGCAGAGACGGTAAAGGTGGTGACCGCGGAACTGAACGGCTCGCTGCCCCAGGACACCCTCACCTCCGATCCCGCCGACGGCACCGATTTCGAGCCCCGGGTACTGGTCACCACCGCCACTGCCGAACAACGCGGGATCGGCTCGGTCGAGGATCTGGCGAATCAGTGTTCCGGGCTGACCGCAGGGACGGCGGCGGTACCGGGTCTGCTGGACCTTCCGGCGGTCGCGGCGCGGATCTCGGGCTGTGAGTTCACCGCGACCCACCAGTTCACCGACCTCGCCGAACTCAGGCGGGCGCTGTTCGACGGCCGGATTCAGGTGGCCGTTCTGGGTGGTCCGGCCGAATTCCTGCCCGGTGGTACCGACGGCCTGACCGTGCTGGCCGATTCCGGGGATGCGATTCGCGCGGAGAATCCCGTCGCCGTCCTCCGCAAGGGTGTGCTGGACGAGCAGCAGACCGAGAAACTGAACTATGTGGCAGGAGAACTGACCACCGACGAACTCGCCGTGCTGGTGCTGCGCGTTCGCGACGAGGGCGCCGATCCGGCGGAGCTGGCCCGAACCTGGCTGGACGCGCACGGTCTGTAGCACGGGTTACGATCGGTCCGAGATGCCCGGAATCTTGGTGCGGCCCGCGATGTCGTACCTGTAGTGCACAGTGACCACGACATGAACCCGAGACCGGTGCCGCGCGCCCCGGTCCCGGGTCGGCCGGTGGCGGGCCGGGCGGTGCGCCGCACCGCGACAGATCCATGAGCCGGCGCATTCCGCGCCGCCGGGACAGGAATGGAATCCATGCCCACTCGACGTAATCCGTGGCTGGCCTTGGGTGCCCTGGTCGTCGGATTCTTCATGATCCTGCTCGATGTGACCATCGTGGCAGTCGCGAACCCGGCGATCATGACCGATCTGCACGCCGATATCTCCAACGTCATCTGGGTGACCAGCGCGTATCTGCTCACCTACGCGGTACCGCTGCTGATCACGGGACGGCTCGGGGACAGATTCGGTCCGAAGAACATCTATCTGATCGGCCTGGCGGTATTCACGCTGGCCTCGCTGTGGTGCGGGCTGTCCGGTGATATCGAAACCCTGATCGCGGCCCGCGCGGTGCAGGGGCTGGGCGCCGCGCTCATGACGCCGCAGACCATGGCGGTGATCACCCGCACCTTTCCGCCGGACGGCCGCGGCGCCGCGATGGGTCTGTGGGGCGCCGTCGCCGGCCTGGCGACGCTGATCGGCCCCATTCTGGGCGGGTTGCTGGTCGACGGGCTCGGCTGGGAATGGATTTTCATCGTCAACGTGCCGGTCGGGATCGTCGCGTTCGCGCTCGCGGTCTGGCTGGTGCCGTCCCTGCCGACTCATCGGCACAAGTTCGACCTGCTGGGGGTCGTGTTGAGCGCGGCCGGCATGTTCCTGCTGGTGTTCGGCATCCAGGAGGGCAACACCAACGACTGGTCGGCGACCATCTGGGTGATGATCGTCGCGGGACTCGTGGTGCTGGCGGTTTTCGTGGTGACCCAGGCCCGCAGGTCCGGGGAACCGCTGCTGCCGCTGAGCCTTTTCCGTGACCGCAATTTCTCGCTGTCGAATCTGGCGATCGCCAGTATGGGCGCCTCGGTGACCGCGGTGATGGTGCCGATCTACTTCTACTTGCAGGCCGTGCACGGTATGACCCCCACTCGTTCCGCGCTGGTCCTTGCGCCGATGGCGATCATCTCGGGTACAGCGGCGCCGGTGGTGGGCAAACTGTCGGGACGCTGGCATCCGCGCCTCATCCCGACCACCGGTTTCCTGTTGTTCGCCATCGCCACCGCCTGGATGGCGCTGGTGATGCGGAACCCGCATGCGAATATCACCTGGATGGTGCTCGCGGGTGCGGTTGCGGGCCTGTCCAACTCGTTCATCTGGGCACCGCTGGCCACCACCGCCACCCACAACCTGCCGATCCATCAGGCCGGGGCCGGTGCCGGGGTCTACAACACCACCCGCCAGGTGGGCTCGGTCCTCGGCAGTGCCGCGATCAGCGCCCTGGTGGCTGCCCGGATGAGTGCCGAGGGCCTGGGCGACCAGCCGGCAGGTGAAGGGATGGGCGCGGCGCAGGTACCCGAACAGGTGCGGGACGCGTTCAGCAGTGCGCTGAGCACCTCGACCTTCCTGCCCGCGGCGCTGCTACTGATCGGTGTGGTGGCCTCGGCATTGTTCATCCGTAACCCGGTGGGCCGGGCGTCGGGTCCGGCCGAGCCGGAGCCCGCGGATTCGGTCTCGCACTAGTGCGAGTCGGTGCCGGGCCAGCGCTGCAATGTATCGAGATACCGGCGGTGGATATCGGCTACTTCCCGGTTCAGAGTCTCCGGCTGCCAGCCGGCGGTATCGATCGGGTCGAGAACGGCCACCTCGATGGTCCCGGGCCGGACAACGGGCCCTTTGCGCCACATCGCGCGGCCGGCGTTACGGATGACGATCGGCACGATCGGCACCTCGGCCTGCATGGCGAGGTGGAATGCGCCCTTTTTGAAACTCTGCAACCGGGGCGTCGGCGAGATACGGCCTTCCGGAGCAATGGCGACCGACTTACCTGCGTCGAGTTCGGTTATCAGGGAACTCAGCGCCTGCTGGGCGCCGCCGGGCGTGGATCGGTCGATGAACAGCGAGTCGACGGCACGCAGGAGGCGGCCGAAGATCGGATAGCGCTCGGCCTTGTGGGTGACCACCGGTGTGAAGGAATCGCCCACGATATAGGGAACGATCAGGCTGTCGATCATGCTCTGGTGATTGAAGATGAACACCGCCGGACGGGTCGCCCGCGCGTTTCCTGCGTCCGTCACATGTACGCGCAGGCCCGCGCAGCGGAGCGCCGCGCCGGGTGCCCATCTGAGGATCCGTTTTCGCGTCGTGTGGCGGTCGCCGGGTGAGCACAGGAACGCTGCACCTGCGGCGCCGATCAGTGCGAGGGCCCCGAGCAGGGTGCGGGCGATATGGTAGGGGCTGCTGCGGCGGGGCTCGAACCGGAACACCGGCCAGCCGTTGCCGGTGGCGGCGACGGCGAGATCGCGGTCGGGATTCACCGCTGCCGGGTGGCCGGTCGCCCGCAGCATAGGAATATCGGCACCGCCGTTGGAATAACCGAAGCTGTTTCCGAGGTCGATATCGTGATCGACAGCGAACTTTTCGACGAGGTCGGCCTTGTGCCTGCCCCATACGAGCTCACCCGCGATCGCACCGGTGAACTTCTCGCCGGAAACCTCCGGTTCCGTGCACAGTAGATGATCGATCTCCAGTTCCCGGGCGAGCAGCCGGGTCTGCCACGGTGTCGCGGAAGTGACCAGAACCACGGTATGGCCTGCGCGATGGTGTGCGCGTACGAGTTCCCAAGCCTCCGGATAGAGATTGCGGGACAGGTAGTCGTCGCACAGCCGCTCTTCGACCGATACGAGATCTGCCACCGGCATACCGCGCCAGGTCTCGGAAATCATGCGCAGCAGACTTCCGCGGTGCGCGTCGGTCTTCAGTCCGGACAGTCCACGGAGCAGGACCTCGGTGTTGTTCCCGCCGGCCGGCCGCGTGGTGAGCGAGCGGCGGGGCCTGATCCCTTCGAACAGCGTGCCGTCGAAATCGAAGAAGGCGGCGGTATGCGGTCCATCGGGTGCTGCCTGTATTGCCTGAAGCATCGCCTGGACCGGTTCTCCCATGGTGTTCACACCGGTCATTGTTGCGAGACAAGCAATTCGGCGCCGCCGGTTCCGGCCGGGTGCCGGATCTGCCGCGTTCGAGGCCCGCCGGGACCGGCCACGGCGACCCGCGGTACGGTGCGCACGAGTCCGTCCCGGAGGTTGCCGACTCCGATTCCTTCGGTAGCGCAATGGGAAACGGCGTATGCGTCCCGGATTCCCTCGAAGATCCGGTTCGGATCGGTGTCGTGGAAGCGGATCGGGTTCATCCACGGTAGCGGGGCGATGCTCAGTACGTGCGGGCCCGGCCCGTCCGATGCGAAGCCGAGCCGGAACAACCGTTCTCGATCGCCTCGGCGACGTCGTATCGCCGCGAGATAAGCCGGGCCCAGGCCGTCTCGCAGCCGCTCGAGGTAGCGCGCGTAGGCGCGGTTCGCCAGGGTTACCCCGGCGGCGTGATTCGAGATCCCGGTGTCGGTGCGCCGGAAACGTCGGGTTCCGAGGGCGAGGACGTGAGTACAGCCGTCCGCGAGGGCCAGCCGGAACTGCGGCGGCGCCAGCAGAGCGCCGTCCACCAGCCGGCGCCCGTCGATATGCGATTCACCCCGCACCGCCAACGGTGGTCGTGCTCCCGCCCGGAGGAAGGCTTTCAATTCTTCCTCGGAAGCGAAGTCACGGGCAGCGTACGTTTCGCGGGCGTCGAGATCGGTGGTGAGCACCACCAAACTCGCCTGCGATCCGACGGCCGCACCGTAGTGCAGCGGCTTTTTCGAGCCGAGGACCTCTTCGAAGACGTAGTCGAGATCCAGGGCCGGGCGCCCGCGTAGTGGCCCCGAGTACCGTATCAACCGCCCACGGGAGAGATCCTCGTAGTAGATCGACAACGGGTACCAGCAGGTGCCGGTGGGCTGGGAAAGGAAATACGCGGCATTGATCGCGCCCGCGGAACACCCGTAGACGATATCGAACGCATCCCTGAATCCTGCGTCCTCGAGCTGAGCGCACATGGCCGCGGATATCGCGCCGCGCATTCCGCCGCCCGCGACGGTCAACGCGACCTTGGCGGAATCGCGGCGATTGCCCGGTGTACTTCCGGAGTCCCGCCGCCGGCGCAGTATTTCGAGAACCGGGTGATCGGGATTCCAGTACTTTTCGATTCTCCCACCGGAAGGCTCGGCCGGGGCATGGCCGGTCACAGTATGCAGCCCGCCGCTGCTGCCGGCGACAGCTGGTGGACAGCGATACGGATACTCACCCGCGGCCTGTTGCGCATACTCGACTTCCGGTTCCGTTCCGACCCCGCCCGCCGACGAATTCTTGCGCACACCAGAGAAATTCGCATCCAGAGTGATCGTCTTTTACGCTCCGCTGAGATCGCCGGACGATCGCCGCATGCCGGGAACGCGCACGGCCCCCACCCGCTGAATCGCCGATCGGGGCCGTGGCCGGGGTGGGTTCGTCAGCTGTAGATTTTCTCCACCTCGTCGGCGTACTGCTTCATCACCACGGAGCGCTTCAGCGACATCTTCGGGGTGAGTTCACCGGTTTCCTGGGTCCAGTCCACGTTGAGGATATTGATCTTCTTGATCTGCTCGGCCTTGGAGACCTTCTTGTTGGTCTCGGCGACCGCGGCCTCCACCTCGGCGATCAGCATCGGGGTCTCGACCAGCTTCGCGATATCGACATCGGCGGCGATATTGTTGCGTTCCTTCCAGCCCGGCAGAGCCTCCGGGTCCAGGGTGATCAGCGCGCCGATGAACGGTTTACCGTCGCCGACCACCATCACCTGGCTGATCAGTGGATGGGCGCGCAGCGAATCCTCGAGGACGGCGGGGGAGACGTTCTTACCGCCGGCAGTGACGATGATTTCCTTCTTGCGTCCGGTGATGGTGACGAAACCGTCCGCGTCGATCGCCCCGAGGTCGCCGGTTTTGAACCAGCCGTCCTCGAACGCGTCGGCGGTGGCATCGTCGTTGCCCCAGTATCCGTCGAACACCACGGAGCCGCGCAGCAGCAGTTCACCGTCGTCGGCGATTTTGGCGGCATGTCCCTCGATCGGGCGGCCGACCGAGCCCACGCGGATATGTTCCGGGGTGTTGACCGTGATGGCGGCCGTTGTCTCGGTGAGGCCGTAGCCCTCGTAGATGGTGACGCCGATACCGCGGAAGAAATGTCCCAGCCGGGCGCCGAGGGGCCCGCCGCCGGAGACCGCCGCCTGGCAGTTGCCGCCGAGTGCGGCCCGCAGCTTGCCGTAGACGAGCTTGTCGAACAGGGCGCGCTGGGCCTGCAGCCGCAGTCCGGGTTTGCCCTTTTCCAGGGCTTCGCTGTAGGCGATCGCGGTGGCTGCGGCGGCGTCGAAGATCTTGCCCTTGCCCTCGTCGTGCGCCTTCTGCTTGGCCGCGTTGTACACCTTCTCGAAAACGCGCGGTACCGAGAGCACGAAGTCGGGCCGGTGTTCGGCGAACTGCGCGACCAGCGTGCTCCAGTCGGAGGTGTGCGCGACGGTGACCTTGGCGTCGAAGGCGGCCAGCCCCACGGCGCGAGCGAAGACATGCGCCAGCGGCAGGAACATCAGCGTCTTCTTACCGGGCGAGAGGAAAGAGGCCAGCGCGATCCGGTCGGACCGGGATTCGGCCCACAGGTTGGCATGGGTCAGCATGACGCCCTTGGGCCGCCCGGTGGTGCCCGAGGTGTAGATCAGCGTAGCCGGGGAGGCAGCGGTCACCTGGGCGCGGCGGTCGTGCACGGCCTGGTCGTCGAGTTCGGCGCCGCGTTCGATGAGGGTGTCGATCGCGCCCGAGTCGATCTGCAGGGTTTCGCGCAGTTGCGGCAGTTCGGACGGGTCGATCTCGGCGATCACGCCGCGGTGCTTGTCGTTCTCCACGATCAGCAGCACGGTGGCCGAATCCTGCAGGATCCAGCGGGCCTGCTCGGCCGCCGAGCTGTCGTAGATGGCCACGGTGCAGCCACCGGCCGCCCAGATGGCGAAGTCGAGCAGGGCCCACTCGTAGCGGGTGGCGGCCATGATGGCGACCCGGTCGCCCAGTTCGATACCGGAGGCGATCAGTCCCTTCGCGACGTCGGTGACCGCTTTCGCGAACTCCTCCGCCCGCACATCGCGCCAGCCGCCCCGGCCGTCGGGGACGTTGAACATGACCGCGGCGGGGGATTCCTTCGCGTGCCGGAACACGGCATCGGAATTGTTCGCGTCCTCCGGGATGGTGTAGGAAGCCGGGGCTTCGAACTCGCGCATCGTTGCCTTTCCCTCTGTGCTTACTGGTCGGTAATTTACGCCACCGGCAGTGTGCGATGGCGGGCCACCCGTGAATGCGCAGAGTTCACATGGCGGCCGGGCTCACGAGTCCTGATCAGTTCATCCTATGTCGCTCGCGGGTTGCTCATCCATGGCGTGCCGCAGAAAGCCGGCCATTTCGCCCAGTACGGTGGCCGCCGGGCCGACCAGGCCGGCCTGTAACTGGGCGACATGCCAGAGCCCGCGGCTCTCGGTGAACTCCACCCCGACCCCGGCCGCACGCAGCGCGGCGGTGAGGTCGACACACTGCGGGTGCAGCAGTTCATCGATATCGGCCTGGATGTAGACCGGGGGTAGCCCGGCGAGCACGCCGTGCAGCGGAGCGTAGCCAGGATCGTGGCAATCGCCGCCGCCCAGATAGGCCGCGGCGCACGCCCGCGACCAGGGGCCGTTGACCACGAGATCGCGCGGGCGTTCGGACAGCTCGTTCGGATCCACCCAGGGGGCGATCAGGCCGAGGGCTGCGGGGGTATACCCGTGCCGGGCGATGAGCCGCTGGGCCAGGGCCAGGGAGAGACCGCCGCCCGCCGAATCACCGGCGATCGCGATCCGGTCCGGCCGGTAGCCGTACTCGGTGACCAGTTCGAGAAAGGCGGCCTCGGCGTCGTCGAGCGCCGCGGGATAGGGATGCTCGGGCGCCAGCCGGTAGTCGATCGCGTAGACCGGCAGTTCCGTCGCGGCGGCCAGGCGGCCGTTGAGCGAGCGATGGGTGGCCAGTGAGCCGACGGTATAACCGCCGCCGTGCAGGTAGAGCACGGCGGCGGGGTCGGTCGTGGCCGGCGTGCGCGGGGCGAGCCGTTCGGCCGGGCGTCCACCCAGCCGTAATTTCTCCACCCGCACACTCGCGGGTACCGGCTGCAGGATCGAGGCGGCGTCGATCAGAGCGCGCTGCACCCGGAACGGCAGCCGGTGGTCGAACGACAATCGGTACAGCGGGCCCATGAACGCCCGGATCAACGGCAGCGGGAGGGCGATATCTCGCATATCGGTCTATCTCCCGGTCAGGGCAGGAATCGGCGTTCGACGGCGACCGCGATGCGCTGGTAACCGGAGGCGGCCGTACGGACGAACAGATCCAGCAGTTTGGCTTCCCAGCCGATCAGTACCCGGCCCCGGCCCTTACGCACACCGTCGACAATGGTTTCGGCCGCCATTTCCGGGCTGTGGATGGCGAGGTATTTGTCGAATTTCGAGCTGGCGTCCGCGCCGTCGATATCGTCGCTGTAGGTGGCGTTCCGTGCCACAGCGGTCTTGATACCACCGGGATGGACACAGGTGACCTTGACCGGTGCCTTCTCCACCAGCATCTCCTGGCGCAGCGCCTCGGTGAATCCGCGGACCGCGAATTTGGCCGAGTTGTAGGCGGCCTGCCCGGGGACGGCGATCAGGCCGAACAGACTGGAAACGTTCACCACGTGCCCGTCCCCGGATTCCAGGAGATAGGGCAGGAACGCCTTGGTCCCGTTCACCACACCCCAGAAATCGACGTCCATGATGCGTTCGATGTCTTTGAAATCGGTTTTCACGATATCGCCGTGGTGGGCGATACCGGCGTTGTTGTAGATCTGGTGCACGACACCGAAATGCTGTTTCACCGCGTCGGCGTACAGCAGGACGGCCTCGCGTTCGGCGACATCGAGCCGGTCCGATTTCACCTCGGCGCCGAGCTGTTCACAGCGGCGCACGGTTTCGGCGAGGCCCTCGGTATCGATATCGGAGAGCGCCAGCTTCGCACCGCGACGCGCCAGGTTCACGGCCAGCGCGCGGCCGATACCGGACCCGGCACCGGTGATGACACAGACCTTGTTGCGGAAATAAGCTTCGTTGCTCACTGTGCAGTCACTACTTTCAGATCGGGGCGGGCGGGGGCGTCGGCCGCCGTGGTCGTATCGTAGGCGGCGATATCGAATTTCCTTGTGATCCGCCGGAATTCGAAGGTGAAGTCCGGCCACAACGTGGTGTTGTTACCGTGCTTGTCCAGGTACCAGCTGGCGCATCCGCCGGTGTTCCAGACGCTCTTGGCGAGTTTGCGCTGCAGGTCCGCGTTGAAAGCGTCCTGTGCGGCGCGGCGGACCTCGACGGTGCGCAGGTTACGGCGTTCGAAGGTCGCCAGCGCGTCGGCGATGTAGTTGATCTGCGATTCGATCATGTACACCATCGAGGTGTGGCCGAGCCCGACATTCGGGCCGAGCAGGAAGAACAGGTTCGGGTAGTTGGCGATCGCCGAACCCTTGTAACCCTGCTGGCCGATCTCTTCGAAGACCTCCGAGAGGCTGCGGCCGTCGCGGCCGAAAATGGTCTGGTAGGTGGGGGAATCGGTGACGTGGAACCCGGTCGCGACCACGATCGCGTCCACCTCGCGTTCGGTCCCGTCCTTGGTGACGATGGAATTCGCGCGGATCTCGCCGATACCGTCGGTGACCACATCGACATTGTCGCGATCCAGCGCCGGGTAGTACTCGTTGGAGATCAGCATGCGCTTGCAGCCGATCCGGTAGTCCGGGGTGACCTTCTTGCGCAATTCGGGATCGCGGATCTCGAACTGCAGTTTGGCCTTGGACAGCGCCTCGAACCCGCGCATCAGTGCCGGGAATTTCGCCAGGCCCACCACCTGGGTTTCGCGCATGGCGTAGATGGCGGCCCGGGACAGCCGCTGGGCACCGGGAATGTGTTTGAAGGCCAGCCGCTCCGGCAAGGTGTAGGGCCGGTCCAGCCGGGGGAGCAGCCACGGTGCGGTGCGCTGGTAGACGTCGAGGTGCGCGACCTTCTCGGCGATGGCCGGGACGATCTGGATGGCCGAGGCGCCGGTGCCGATGACGGCGACGCGTTTACCGGTGAGGTCGGAATCGTGATTCCACCGCGCCGAGTGGAAGATCTCGCCCTCGAAGCTGTTGATGCCCTTGATATCGGGCAGATTGGGTTCGCACAGCGCGCCGACCGCGGAGACCACGGTATCGGCGGTGAAATCGCCCTTGCTGGAGGTGATCTCCCAGCGGGCGGTGTCGGCGTTCCAGCGAGCGCTGGTGACATCGCAGTCGAAGATGTGCTTATCGCGCACGTTGTACTTCTCGGCGACACCCTGGATATAGGCCTGGATCTCGCCCTGCCGGGAGAACGAGCGTGACCAGTCGGGGTTCAGCGCGAAGGAGTAGGAGTACAGGTGCGAGGGCACATCGCAGGCGGCGCCCGGGTAGGTGTTGTCCCGCCAGGTGCCGCCGACATCGCTGCCGCGTTCCAGCACCAGGAAATCGTCCCGGCCCTGCTGGGTCAGCCGGATGGCGAGGCCGAGGCCGGCGAAACCGCTGCCGATGATGATCGTCCGCAGGTGGCGGACTGTGCGGTTGGCGACAGCTTTGTCTGTAACCTTGCGACTCATGTACCCAGACTAGAACTCTATTGAGCCGGAGTCAACAGTATTGAGCAGCGTTCAGTAGGATGGACGGAGTGAGTATCAGCCAGGGAGAAACCGCCAAACGCGTCCGCCTGAGCCCGGACGAGCGGCGGGCACAGCTGATCACCCTCGGTGTCAAAATGCTCGGCGAACGGGCCATCGAGGATATTTCGGTTAGTGAAATCGCAGCTCAGGCGGGTATTTCTCGCGGGTTGCTGTTCCACTATTTTCCGACGAAGCAGGACTTTCAACTGGCCGTAGTGCAGCAGGCGAATGCGGAACTGCTGGTACGAGTCGTACCGGATCCCAGCCTGGGCCTCGCCGAGATGCTGCGTGATTCGGTGAGCCGCTATATCGATTACGTCAGCGAGAACCGCACCTCGTACCTGGCGTTGTTGCGTGGCCCCACCAGTTCCGATCCCGCGCTGGCGGACATGGTGTCGCAAACCCGGCGAGCGATCGTCGACATCATTCTCTCCGAGGTACCACTGTCCGATCAGGAACGCGAAGATCCCCGCCTGCTGCTGTCGGTGCGCGGTTGGGTCGCATTCACCGAGGAAACCACGCTGTCCTGGCTCAGCGCGGAAACCATTGCGCGAGATGAACTGATCGACCTGCTGGTGGAGTCGTTGCTGGCGTTGTCTACGGCGGTCAACCCGGCCCTCGCCGCCGCCCTCCGGTCCTGAGTCGGTCACCGGGTCGACCGGTGACCTCCCCGTTTCAGGTCCGTCGGCCTGCCGCCGGTGTCCGCGCGACAGCCCAGAAATCCGCGTACCGGCCACCCCGGCGCAGCAGTTCGTCGTGGCTGCCGTCCTCCACGATCCGGCCGCGTTCGAGAAAGACGACACGGTCGGCCCGCTGAACCGTATGCAACCGGTGCGCGACCATAACGACCGTCCGGCCCGCCATCAGCCGTTCGATTCCCTCGTGCACCGCCGCCTCGTTCACCGGATCCAGTGCCGAGCTCACCTCGTCGAGCAGCACGATCGGCGCGTCCTTGAGCAGGGCCCGAGCGATCGAGACCCGCTGCCGTTCCCCGCCGGACAGCAGGGCGCCGCCCTCGCCGACATTCGTGTTCCAGCCGTCGGGGAGCCGGTCGACCACCTCGTCCAGCTGAGCCGCGGCCGCCGCCGCCCGAACCTGTGCGTCCGTGGCATCCGGCCGGCCGAGGCGGATGTTCTCCTCGATCGTGCCGTCGAAGAGATACACATGCTGGAAGACGAAGGAGATCTGCGATATCAGGTTTTCGGTGCCGATCGCGCGGATATCCACGCCACCCATCCGCACGGCTCCCGCGTCCACATCGTAGAAACGCGCGATCAGTTGCAGCAGCGTGCTCTTACCCGCGCCGGATGGCCCGACGATCGCCAGTCGCCGGCCCTGCGGTACCGACAGCGAGAGATCGTCGACGACCCTGCGGCCGTCGTGCGCGAAGGTCACGGATTCGAACGTGAGGTCGTGGCGCGCCGGCTGGACCGGGTCGGCCGGTTCCGGCAGCGGTGGGGTGCGCAGCAGGGCGTCGAGCCGGGTCAGTTCGGCGCGTGCCGCACGCAACTGGCCGCCGAGTTCGGCGAGGGACAGCAGCGGTTCGGTGCACCGCGCCGCCAGTACCAGTACTGCGAGCAATTCCGCCGCGCCGATATCGCCGCCCAGCGCCAGATACGCGCCCAGAGCCAGCAGCGCGGTGAAAGTGATCTGTACGACGAGTGTCAGGCCGGCCACGCCGGTCAGCGCGGACAGGGTACTGCGCCGGGCCGCTCGTTCCACCCCGCGCAACGCGTCGTCGAGCATCCGGAAACGTTCGGTGGTCCGGCCGCCCGCGCGGAGCACCGGCTGGGCCTGGAGATATTCGACAACCCGCCCGGCGGCCTCCTGATCGCGGGCGTGGCGTTCGGCATCACCGGCGGCCATGGCGCGACCGGACCGGATCTGGATCGCCACCACGATCGGCACGGCAGCCAGTGCGGCCAGGCCCAGTCGCCAATCGAAGACGAGCATGACACCGACGACGGTCAACGGCGTGACGGTGGCCGAGACGAGCGGGGCCAGCTGATGGGCGATCACACTCATCGCCTGGAGTACCCCGCGACCGGCGAGCACCGAGATTTCGCCGATCCGGTCGGCGGTGTACCAGCCGATGGGCAACCGGGCCAGATGGTCGCCCAGCCGGTGGTACACGCCGCGCAACAGCGTGGTCCCGGCGCGGAAGCCGGACAGATCGCTGAGATAGCGCAGCAGCGCGTACCCGGCGACGGCCACGCCGAACGCGACCAGCGGTGCCCGTGCGGCGGCCGGCTCCTCGCCGAACAGGGCTCGCAGCACCGGCACCAGCAGTGCGTAGGACATTCCTTCCGCGACAGCGGTGATGGTCATCAGGACAATGGTGCGGCGCACCGGCCGGGCGTAGGAATGGCCCAATACCCGTAACAGCATGCGGATCATATGATTTCGTGGCGCGGAACCCAGCCCGTCAGGGCCGGACGGGGCGCGTCGAGTCCGAGCTCGCCGCTGTCGCGCCGTCCTCCTCTCGAATGTCTACGTCCTGGGGTGTGCCGCTGCCCCGGCGCGACTGCCAGAAGGCGGCGAACTCGCCGCCGGCGGCCAGCAGTTCGGTGGGCCGGCCGGAAGCGGCGATCTGCCCGTTGCGCAGCAGCACGACCGTGTCGGCGTCGGCGACCGTCTCCCAGCGGTGGGCTATGACAACGGTTGTCCGGTCACCGGCCGTGGCGGACAGGGCGGTGCGAACAGCCTGTTCGGTCTGCGGGTCGGCGAAGGAGGTCGCCTCGTCGAGGACGAGCACGGGGGTCTCGGCGAGCAGGGCGCGGGCGATCGAGACCCGCTGTGCCTCACCGCCGGACAGCCCCGCATCCACGCCGATCACCGAGTCGTATCCGCGCGGTAGTTCCAGGATCCGGTCGTGGATATTCGCCAGCCGCGCCGCCCGGACCACTGCGGCGCGGTCGGCACGGGGGACCGCCAGGGCGATGTTCTCGGCGATCGACGCACGCAGCAGCCGCACGTCCTGGAAGACGAAGGACACCGTGCGGTAGAGGTCACGGTCGGCGATCTCGCGCAGATCCACACCTCCCACCCGGACCGATCCGGACACCGGGTCGAAGAATCGGGGCAGCAACTGTACGAGCGTGGACTTTCCGCTGCCGGACGGGCCGACGATCGCGGTGACAGTGCCCGGTTCGAGCGTCAGGTCGATACCGCGCAGTACTTCGTGCCCGGTGTCGTAACCGAATCGGACATCACGTAGTTCCACCCGGTGTCCCCGTGGCATGACCGGGCGGGCCGGTTGCGGGAGCGATGGTTCGGCGAGCACGTTCCCGATGCGGTCCACCGCGCGCCGTGCAGTCTGCATATCGTCGAAGCCGTGTCCCAGGGCCGCCACCGGTGCCGTCAAACCCAGTCCGAGCAGCAGGAACGGTAGTAGATCGGCGGGTGCCATACTACCGTTCGCGATCAGCGCCGCCCCGCCGGTCAACACCACCAGCAGCACGAACGGTGGCGATGTCGCCACTTGCATCGTGGCGCCGAGCGGTGCCAGGCCTCGCACCATCCGCAGGAAGATATCGGCGAACTCGTCGGCGGCGGTGCGGAAACGGCGATGCGCGCGCCCGGACTCCCCGAACGTCTTCACCACCGCGATACCCTGCACGAATTCCACCACCGAATCCGCGATCCGTCCCATCGCAGCATCGAATGCCCGCTGTTCGCGCAGCCGGGCCGGTGTCATCATGAGCGGCACCACCGCCAGCGCGAGTGCCACCGGGATCAGGGTGATCAAGGTGAGCCGCCAGTCGACGGTGAACAGGTAGATCAGCGATACCAGTGGCACCACGAACGCCGAGACGAGTTCGCCCGGAGTATGCGCGATGAACGGGTGCACCGCGCTTACGTCCTCGCCGACCACCTTGGCCAGTTCACCGGTCCGGCGGCGGGAGAACCAGCCGAGCGGTAACCGCCCCAGCCGCTCGGCGAGCAACCGGCGAAACGCCAGTTGCACCCGGGTGTCGACCAGATGCCCGATACCCGTCGACGCGCCGGTGAACAGCAGTTGCGCGAACAATCCGAGCGCACCCGCGACCACGACGAACCAGATACGTCCTTCATCGACCGGGCCGGGCGACAACAGGGTGCGCCCCAGTTCGACGACCGCCAGCAGCGGCGCGAGACCCGCTACCGCACCCACGATCTGCAGCACGACCACCGCGGCGAAACTCCACAGGTGAGCGCGCAGCACGCCGGCGATGCCGTGCCGCGCCGAGGTATCCACCGCGGTCCCGGACAGCTGAACCGGCTCGGTGAGTTCCGTGGTGGTCATCGCCGAACCTGCCTTCCGGGCGCCGGTGCGGTCGTGCGCCGCTCGCCGGCCAACCGGTGGCGAAGATGATCGAGTATTTCGGCGCGGGCCCGCCGGGCGGCCGGGACAGCGCCCGGCAGGCTCAGGAAGGCGTGTGTCGCTTCGGGATACCGGGTCAGCGTCACCTCGACCCCGGCGCAGCGCAGGCGGTCGGCGTAGGCCGCGGACTGGTCCTCGAGCGGGTCCAGACCCGCGGCGAGGATATGCGCCGGTGCCACCCCCTTCAGTCCTTCGCTGTACATCGGGGAGATCGTCCGGCGATCGAAATGCTCGGGGACCGCGAGACGCGGCAGCGCGCGGCATTCGGCCGGCGACGCCGTCGGGCTCTCCGCGTTCTCCGTGAACGAGGGGTACTCGAAGGCGCGATCGGTCCAGTCGAACAGGGGATTGATCAGCACCTGGGCGCGCAGACCGGGGCCGAATTCGACGGACCGGATCGCGATGAGAGCGGCGAGCGTGGCGCCCGCACTCGACCCGAGCAGTGCAATCCGGTCGCGATCCGCACCCCAGCCGGCCGCGAGCTCGGCCAGCCGGGGGACGGCGTCGTAGGCGTCCTGCACCGGCGCGGGCACCGGGTATTCGGGCGCCAGCCGGTAGTCGAGCGAGATCACCACGGCCGGGCAGTGCGCGGCCAGATGGGCGAGCAGCCAATCGTCCTGTTCCGGGAAGCCACTGATGAGACCGCCACCGTGGAAGGCGATCACCAGCGGTAGGGGTGGGCCCTCCCGCTTCGGCCGGTATACCCGGAGTTTCAGTCGACGGCCGGGCAGATCGATTGTGTCGCCGGTGATCCGGGCCGCGCGATCGGGTCGGCCGGTGAGGGGTCGCAACAGCACCGACCCCCGCAATCGGTTCTGCGCCGCCCGGAATGCGACGAACTGCTCCGGGGTGACCGAATCCCAGTCCGGGGCCGGTCGCAGCTTGGTCAGGATACGCATTCGCAGTGGAACTCTGCCTCGCATGATTATGCCTTTCGTACCGAACCGCGTTCGGTCCCCGGCGGGGTCGATCGCGGAGTACCTCGATGGTGGTGCCGGCCGGGTGGGTTGCGCTTCGGGCAGCGGGAGTCGCTGTCTACGTGAAATCGCGTACCGGTCGAGCCGTCGGATACTGCGGTGGTCGTAGTCGTCCGGGTCGGCGGATACCAGCAGCGAATACGTGAATACTTGTACCGCAACTTCTCGGCTGCATTCGTTGTCGTAACCACCTGCGCGGGAACAAACCTCGTCCGTGCCGGGCGAGCAAGGCGAGTCCGCGCCCTGCGAGGTGCGGGCACACCATTGCCGCTACGGGCGGCGTACGCGATTTGTCAGGAGTGCCGGGACGGCAGCTACTGCTGCGGCGGCCTACGGAGCCGAATCACACAACCCGGTCTGGTACGCGATCACCACCAACTGTGCGCGGTCCCGGGCGCCCAGTTTCACCATGGCACGGCTGACATGGGTGCGGGCGGTGGCCGGGCTGAGGAACAGGGCGGCGCCGATCTCGTCGTTGCTCATACCCTGGCCCACCAGCGCCAGAACCTCGCGCTCCCGATCGGTGAGCACCCCCAGCCGATCCTCCGCCGACCGTGCGGCCCGGCGCTGTGCGGTGAACTGGCCGATGAGGCGGCGGGTTATACGGGGCGCGAGCAGTGCGTCACCGGCGGCGATGACCCGGATGGCGTGCAGGAGTTCGGCGGGCCCCGCGTCTTTGAGCAGGAACCCGCTGGCGCCTGCCTGGAGTGCCTCGAAGACGTTGTCGTCGGTGTCGTAGGTGGTGAGGATCAGTACCCGGACCTGCTCCAGCCCGGCGGTTTCGGCGATCCGGCCGGTGGCGCGGATCCCGTCCAGGACCGGCATCCGGATATCCATGAGCACGACATCGGGGCGGGTGCTGCGGGCCAGTTCGACGGCTTCCGCGCCGTTGGTGGCTTCCCCGACCACCGTGATGTCGTCTTCCAGGTCCAGCAGGACCTTGAAACCCGAACGCACCAGCCGTTCGTCGTCGGCGAGCAGAACCTTGATCGGCGGTGTGGGGTTCACAGACGCGCCCCCGCCGGAACGAGCGGCAGACTGGCGGTGACCTCGAATCCGCCGCCGGGGCGCGGTTTCGCGTCGAGTTCGCCGCCGAGCAGCCGGCAGCGTTCGCGCATCCCGATGATCCCGCGACCCGATGCCGAACCGCTGTGCCCGGAGGCGGGCGCGCGGCGTCCTTCGTCGGTTACTCGAATGTGCAGGGCGTCGACCACGGGTTCCAGTGTCACCGTCACCCGGGTCGGACCGGCATGGCGGATCACATTGGTGATGGATTCCTGCACGATGCGGTAGGCTGCGCTGCCCACCGCGCTCGGCAGCGCCGGCACCGGTTCGGGCTGTACGACGGCGATATCGAGCCCGGCCTCGCGGGCCTTGCCGGTGAGCTCGTGGATCTGGTCGAGCCCGGGCGACGGTTCGCGGTCACCGCCGTCGCGGAGTACGCCGAGGATGGCGCGCATTTCGTGCAGGGCACGGGAACTGGTCTGTTCGATGGTGTGCAGCGCTTCCCGGGCCTGTTCCGGGCGCCGGTCGAGCACATGCGCGGTGACCCCGGCCTGCACGTTGATGATCGCGATGGCATGGGCGACCGTATCGTGCACCTCGCGGGCGATCCGCAGCCGTTCGGCGTCGACCCGCGCCCGGGTCTCTTCGTCACGCGAGCGTTCTGCCAGCTCCGCGCGCTCTTGCGCATCCGCGGCCATCACCTGGCGGGAACGCGCGGATTCGCCGAGCATGGTGGCGATCACTGCCCCGCCGATCCGGAAGAACACCCAGCCGATCGCCGATACCGGCTCCACATCGGCACCGGCGATCACCCAGCCGACCGACAGTATCGCGATCCCCGCGCCCGCGATCCGCAGTGATCGGCGCCCGTCGCCGTATGCGGCCACGGCGTACAGGGCGACGAAAAGACCGAGGTAGGACGCTCGATCGGGAAAGTCGAAGGAGAAATAGATCAGGCTGGCCACACCGGTGATCGCGAAAACCGCGACGGGCCGTCTCCGGCGCGCGACCACGGCCACACCGCTCACGATCAGCAGGACGTATCCGATTCCCGACACCGGCGTCGATGCCGGCTCGAGCGGAACCGGAACCATCGCACTGAGCACCTGGATCACCGTGACGGACAACGCCAGCGCGATATCCGGGAACCACGTCGGCCGCCGCGCAATCCGGGCAGACAGCTCTCGAGACACCGCCCGCTGATCCATACCGTGACAGTACGTGACCGCGGTCGGCTCGTGCTCCCCTTCGGGGCGTCACCTGTTACGGCGAGTGACGTACCCGATCGCACCCGGCCTACGCGTACCGACGTAGGTGGCGGCACCGTGGGAGACCTGCCGTGGCAGAGGTTGACCTTGACGCTGGGTAAACCTCGCACCATGGTTGTCATGACCAGCGGACCCGAAGACATCCAGGCGCGCGGCGGGCAGCACCCCGACCGGGAACACTGCTCGATCGACCACGACGGCGTCACCGTTTCGGTATCCCGTGGCGGCTCCGGGCGACCCGTCGTTTTCTGTCCCGGCCTGTACTCCACGCAGACCGGGTTGCAGGTTCTGATCGACCTGCTGCGGCGCGACCACGATGTGGTGACCTTCGACCTTGGTGGGCACGGTCTCAGCTCGGTCGCCCCGCGGTACTCGTTCGCCGGGTTCCTCGGGGATCTGAGCGCGGTCATGGAGGCAGTGCGGATCTTCGATCCGGCGCCCGTGCTCGTGGGCTATTCACTCGGCGCCGACCTGGTCGTGCACTATGCCAGTGAGCATCCCGGGGCCGTGGCCGGGCTGGTGCTCATCGACGGAGCGAACCCGATACCCGAACCGTTCCTGCCCACCGCCGATGTGCGCGAGTTCCGGGCAATGTGGGAGAACTCGGTGGACGCGGCGGCAGACGGCGCCCACCGGGTATTGCTCACCGCAGAGCAGGTACTCGAACTGAACCTGGAACTCGATGTGATCCGAACCGGCCCGCTTCTCGACCGGTACCGCGATATCGGCGTTCCGGTAAGCATGATCATGTCGACCGCGATGGCCGGTGCCGGTGCCGACGAGCGGACCCGGTGGCGCAACCGGAACTGGCGTGCCGGAATCGACCGACTCGCCCGCGCGCGGCCGGATATCACCACTACCTGGCTGGATGCCGATCACCAGCTGGTGCTCACCCACGCGACCGAAATCGCTCGGAAAGTCGCGGACCGCGTCGGCCGCCCGCCGGGTCCGGGAGACTGAACCGATGCTGACCATCGGCGAACTGGCGTCCTATGCCGGGGTTACGGTGCGCGCGGTGCGGCACTACCACGCCAAAGGGCTGCTGCCGGAACCGGAACGCGACCACTCCGGCTACCGGCGATACGACGCCGGCGCGGTGATCGAACTGATCAAGATCCGGACCCTCGCCGAGGCCGGAGTACCGCTGGTGCGGGTGCAGGAACTGCTGCGCGCCGGCGAGTCGGAATTCGCGGCGGCCGTTGCCGAGATCGACCGGCGGCTGCGCGCGGAGATCCGGGAACGGCAGCGGCGCCGGGACCGCATCGCCCGCCTCACCAGCGGCGACGGCCTGGTGTTGCCGCCGGAGGTGATCGGATTCCTCGACCGGCTCCGGTCGCTCGGGGTCGACGAGCGGATCGTGCGCTTCGAACGCGACGGCTGGATCCCGCTGGTAGCGCATTCCTCCGAGCGGATACCGGAGTGGATCGCCCGCAAACAACAGCAACTCGACGACCCCCGGCTCATCGATTTCTACCGCACCCTCGGCCGCGCCCTCGACCTGCCCGGCGACGATCCAGCGCTCACCGAACTCGCCGATTCCATGGCCGCCTACATCACCGAACTGGCCGACGAACTGGGCGAGGACCATCTCGACGACACCGAGATCGACCCGCCGTTCGCCGAACTGCTCGACACCCTGGCATTCGATACCGTGCCCGCGGCGCGCCGGCTGATCGAACTACTCCGGAAACGCGGCTGGACCGGGTGGACCAAACTGGGTCGTGTGGATCCGGCGGACCGTCCGGGGTGGGTCGTCGTCGGCCTCGGTCAGGAGCCCGCGCCGTCGGCCGAGCTCTGATCCGGCGTCTCAGGCGCTGGACGCGGCCCGCGAGCGGCGGGCGATCAGAGCGCTGTACAAGTACCACCAGGTCCGGGCATTCGTAGGGTCGAGACCGGTGAGGTCGCCGATTCGCTGCATTCGGTAATCGACGGTGTTCGGGTGGACGTTCAGCTGCCGGGCGGCCCGGGTGCGGTTGCGGTTGGTGTCGATGTAGATCTGCAACGTCTGCAACAGTTCGGGGTGGTCGTCGAGCGGATCGAGCAGCCGGCCGAGGCGGGTGCGGCCCGCTCCGGGGCGGGTCAGCTGGTATTCCAGCGCCAATTCGGTGAAGCGATGGACTCGGGCCGCCAGCCCGAGCTGTTCGACGATATCGAGTAGTTCGTGTGCCTGCCGGGTGGCGTCCGGTACATCCGCGGCCGCGGCGATGACGACGGTGGCGGTGATGTCCACATATGTTGCGGCGGAGAGATTGTCGACGAGGTCGTCGATTTCCGCATCGGTGCACGAATCGGCGGGGACGAGGATGGTGCCGCCGTCCACCGAGAGCAGTGGCAGTGCCTGCCGGTCCAGCCGGGTGGCCAGTGCGGACTGCAGTCTGCGCAGTTTACGGCGGGCCACGACCTGCCGGTCCAAGCGCGGATCGTGCTCGTCGGGGTGCGCCGGTACGGCCAGGGCGAGGACGAAATACCGTTCCGCGATAGGCACACTCGCGTCTCGGGTCATGGCGGTGGCGGTATGCCCGCCGAGCAGGGCCGAGGTCACCGTGTGCACCTCGGTGTGATGCTCGGCGGCCGCGCTCTTGAGCTCGCGGACATAGGTTTTGCTGACCGTGGAGGTGATCAGGGCGAGCAATTCGACCGAAGCGGTGATCACGGTCGCGATATCGGTACCGGGGACCCGGCCGGCTCGCGGAATCAACAGGTCCAGGCCGGCTTTCAGGCCGTGATGGGCGGCGTGCAGTACGGTGCCGATCGCGACGCCGTTGCGGGCCCAGCCGCCGGCGGCGGATCGGAGCCGATCGAGGCGCGGCGGCGGGCACTCGCCCCGCAGACGCTGGATCAACCAGCGCAGGCAGACCCGCACCACCGCGGTGACCTCACCGCGCAGCACGGTGTCCGGCACGGTCGGTCCGAGCGTTCCGGACCGGGCGAGCCCGGCCACCACCTCGCGTGCCAATCGGTGCACATCGGGTGCCGGTGGTGCGGGGATATGTTTGCCCGCATCGGGTTCGTGGTGAAGGGTGCGCTCGACAATCACCGGGGACCTCCTCGTCACCGCAGATCGAAATACCCCACGGCGCGAGGGCCGGGAGCGAACCCGGCGCCGCGGACCCGTTACGGTGTGGCGGGGTTTCCGGTTCTGAGCACACGGTAATCTGAGCTATCGCTCACCTTCTACTCCGCTTTCGACATCGGCGGACATCGTAGAAAATCGCTTTCACCTGCTGAAATGTGTACCGTAGATGCCGGTATCGCGGGCGATGCGGAGCAAACCACGGATACCGCTCACTTTTCGAGCGGATCTCAGGCGGCCGGTCGCCGCTCGATCTCGGACTCGATCCAGCGGCCTATCATCCGCGCGGTCATCTTGACGGCTGCCAGCCGTTGCCCGTCGTCGACCTCGATGGCGGACGCCCGCAGAACCGCCGCGAACATCGTATTGATCAGGACGAAGGTCATCGTGTCGTATTCGTGATCGTCACCGGGGCCGAGCAGCTGGATCAGCATCACCTTGACGAGGATGCGCAGGCGCGGCTCGAATTCCGGTAAGCCGCTGCTGTAGAACTGGACTCCCGCCACCAGCGCCCGGACCAGCGGTGCGTTGGCCACCAGTTCATCGGTGATGATCTCCAGGAGTCCGGCGACGAGCTTCTCCGGCGATTCCTGCGACATACCGACCAATCGCTGGGTGATGCGCTGCTCGATGGTCTCGAGCAGCCGCTCCAGCAACTCGTCGACGATGACAGCCCGATCGGTGAAATAGCGGTAGACGGTGCCGATACTTACCCCGGCCTCCGCCGCGATCCGATTCGTCGAGGTGTCGGCTATACCGCGTTCGCCGAAGAGCCGGGCGGCGGTGTCGAGAATATGCTCGCGGGTCGCCCGCGCGCGCTCCTGGGTCGGGCGCCTACGCCGGCCGGCTTTCGCGGGCACCGCATCCTCCTGTTCCTGCGCAAAGACGAGCTTTGCTCAGCTTAGTGCGAACACGAAGTCCCGGATCGAGAAAACCGTCTGCTCTCGGCGTGCGGTTCCCGGAAGCCGGACCGGGCCCACCGGGAGCGCGGTAGTGCCTCGCGTATCGATCCCGTCGACTGTAGTGTGACCGCCGTTACCCCCCAGCGGTCCATGGAGGTGCGGATGGCAACGGGTCGGGTTCCCCACGGGCGGCTTGTCCGGGGCAGCGCTCTGGGCCGGCTGGCCGCAGGCCAAGCCCTCCGTGAGGCCGGAACCAAGGTCGCGATGCTGGGCCGGCCGGAACAGGCGCGGCGCGCCCTCGCCGAACGATCCACCCTGCAGGCGGCCCAGCAGATGGTCACGGTGCTGGGCGGTATGAAGGGCGCGGCGATGAAACTCGGGCAGATGCTGTCGGTCCTCGATATCGACCTGGTGCCGGAATCGCACCGCGAACTGTTCCGGGCCAAACTCGCCGAACTGCGTGATCGTGCACCGGAATTCCCTTTTTCGGCGATGCGCACCGTTATCGAGCACGATCTCGGCCGCCTTTCGGAGGTCTTCGCCGATTTCGACGAGACACCGATCGCTGCCGCGTCGATCGGGCAGGTCTACCGTGCCCGGCTGCGTGACGGTCGCATCGTGGCGGTCAAGGTGAAATACCCCGGCGTCGACGAGGCCGTGCACGCCGATATGCGCAATCTGAAACTGTTCGGCAAAATCTGGAAAGCCGCGCTGCCCAGTGCCGCCGACGCGGGCGTACTCGACGAGATCGCCCGCAATATCGGCGGTGAACTCGACTATCCGCGTGAAGCGCGTAACCAGCGCCGCGTCGCGCAACGTTACCGCGGGCATCCCTTCGTCACCGTTCCCGATTGCGTCGACGAGTACTGCGGACCCAACGTCCTGGTCACCGAGTTCGTGGACGGGCAGCCGTTCGACGCCCTGCGCGCTCTGCCCGACGACGACCGGTCCCGGCTCGGCGAGTTGATCTATCGCTTCTACATCAACTCGCTGTTCACCGACTACGAATTCTGCGGCGACCCGCACCCCGGGAACATGATGCTCGCCGCGGACGGCCGGCTGGCCTTCGTCGATTTCGGTCTCTACCACCGGATGGATCCGGTACACGCCGATTTCGAACGCGACTGCCTGCGCGCCGCCGGGCAGATGCGCGGCGCGGACCTCTACGACGCCTGGGTCGGCCGCGGGATCATCGACCCCGAGGCCGGGGTCACCGTGGATGAATGCCTGAACTACGTCTGGGCGGCCGCGGGCTGGCATCTGCTCGACGACGAGGTCACCATCACCCCCGAACTCGCCACGGGGGCGGTGGTTCTCGCGATGGATCCCCGGGCGACCGAATTCCGCGGTATGCACCAGCAGTCGCTGCCGCCCGAGCACGTCTTCTCCCGCCGCGCGGACCTGTTCACCTTCGCGGTACTCGGCCAGCTGGTCACCACGAACAACTGGCACCGGATCGCCCGGGAATGGCTGGAGGGCGCAGCCCCCGCCACCGAGATCGGACGGGCGATCGCGGGCTGGCGGGCCGCCGGCTGAGACGGGAGTCGGAGCCGGCTCAGCGCAGGGCGGCGGCGAGGGCGGCGATCTGGTCGGCCGGTGGGTCGTAGCCGGGGAAGTAGCAGCACACCCGGTCGGTTACGTCGGCGAAGCGGCGGGTGATCTCGGCCGCGCACTCTTCGGGAGTGCCCCGTACCGCGAGGGCGTCGACCATGGGATCGGAAATACGGTCGAACATTTTCATGATGTCGCCGGATTTGGAGAGGGCGTTGAGTTCCGGCTGGAGATCGCCCCAGCCCTCGACATCGAGCACGGGGCGGTAGGCCGGTGTCGAACCGTAGAACGCGAGCAAGCCGCGCACACCGGTGCAGGCAGCCGTCAGCTCGTCCGCCGAGCGGCCCATCGCGACGATCACCTGCGGGTACAGCGGGAATTCCGTGCGGCCCGCCCGTTTCATGCCCTCCGCTACCGCGGGTAGCGTACGTTCCCGGAAATGGCGGTGGCTGTGGAAGGGCATCACCAGCAACCCGTCCGCGACCTCGGCCGCGGTGCGGGTCATCACCGGGCCCAGCGCGCCCAGCAGCACCGGCGGCGCGCCGTACGGGTTGGGGCCGGGGACGAAAGTCGGCGGCATCAGGGTGTGCCGGGTGTACTCGCCCCGGAAATCGAGCGGGGTGCCGTCCTGCCAGGACGTCAGGATCGACCGCACGGCCAGTACGATCTCCCGCATCCGCGCCGCCGGAGCGGACCAGGTCGTGCCGTAGCGTTTCTCGATATGGGGCCGGATCTGCGAACCGAGCCCGAGCCGGAACCGTCCACGCGACATGAGCTGCAGATCCCAGGCGGCATGCGCCAGATGCATCGGACTGCGCGGCATCGCGATCGCGACATTGGTCATCAGGTCGGTATCCACCCGGCCGGCCACCGCCGCCAGCGGCAGCAGAACGTCGTGCGGGCCTTCGAAGGTGAACAATCCGGCGGCACCGGCCTCGACGAGGGTGCGGGCGCGTTCCTCACAACGGTCCGGGCGTGCGTCCAACTGGAGATCGAGCAGCATCAGCCCATCCAAGTGCATCATGCCGCCAGCCGCTGCCGAACGTGGAACAGGCGCGGACGGGCAGGCATATGGCGGAGGTACCATAACCATATGGCGCTCAAGAAGACAACGGTCATGGTCGATGAGAAGGACCTCGAGACAATCAAGGAGGCGGCGGCTCGGCAGGGTCGCCCGGAGGCGGAGTACTTCCGCGAGGCATTCCACATCGCTGCACTGCGGGCCCGCCGATGGGAGGACGAGTGGGATATCCCAGTGCTCGACCTCGGCCATCCGATTGCCGCCGTAGAGGTCGATGAAGTCGTCCACGAAGCCATCACCGACGCCGACGACCGTCGATGATCCTGATCGGTGACACCTCTGGGCTGATTGCTGCATTCAACCCGTCCGATCCGGAACATGCCGCGGCTCGTCGGGTACTGCAACAAGCTGGTTCGACGGTTGTATCGCCGTTGGTTCTGCTCGAGATCGAGCATGTGATCACTCGGAATCTGAACCGGGATCTCGCCTACGGTGTGAATGATTGGCTGCTCGCGCAAGAGAACACCGGCCGCGTCGAGGTCGGTGCGGTATCGGCAGAATTGCTTCGGACGGCACGCCTTGTTCAGCGTCATTACCGAGATTTGCGCTTGGATCTCACCGATGCAGTGAATGTGGCACTGGCGGAACGGTACGAAACCTCGGACATCTTGACGCTGGATCGCCGCGACTTCCGGGCGGTTGCGCCCTTGACATGCCATAAAGGGTTCCGGGTGCTGCCGGACGATTACTGACCCGGAATACAGTCGGACGGCTGCCGTCTATCGGACCGAACCCCCTCGGAGCTCCGTGCCGGCGCGGCGCCAGGCCTGAAACGCGCGACGCCGGGGGGCCCCCCCCACCCGCCGGGGGGGGGGCCCGCGGGGGGGGGGGGGGGGGGGGCGGGGGGGGGGGGCCCCCGCCACGAGTAAAAGGACCGCGGCCCCCCCGGGGCGCAGAGAGGGCCCCCAGGGCG
>NZ_JARWOV010000255.1 GCF_029868855.1 Nocardia carnea
TCACCGAAGGCGTACCGGTCACTCCGGTGAATCGGGCCCGCCCCGACCGTGGGGGGGGCGGGGGGGGGGCCCCCGCCGGGCGCCGGCCCCCCGCCCCCCCCCCCCCCGCCCCCCCCCCGCCCCCCCCCGCCGCGCCCCGGCGCGGGGCCGGGGGCGCCCCCGGCCCGCCGGGCCCCCCCCCCCCCCCCCCCCACGGTCGGGGCGGGCCCGATTCACCGGAGTGACCGGTACGCCTTCGGTGATGGGAGTGTCCTCAGGCGCCCGGGTGCGTGCGCTTTCCGCGCGGGTCGCCTCGCCGACCTGTGCGACCTTGTTCGGTCGGTACCGGACCCGCACGAGTTCGGCGCCTGCCTATCGGGCGGGGCCGGGTATATCCGCCCCGCCCGTCGCGATCTCGCCGATCCGGCGCCAGGTCGATGCGCGTGTGCCCGTTCCGCGGCCGATCTCCGGGATCGGTCAGGCGGATTCGGCGAGCTTGTCGGCGGTCCAGATCGCGGCGAGTTCTTCGAGTGGGAGTTGCAATGCCCGGCTCAGTGATACCACCGTGCCGAAACTGGGGGAGGGCAACCGGCCGGTTTCGATCTTGCGCAGAGTTTCCGGGGAGATACCGGCCGCGCGGGCGACCTCGCCGAGGTCGCGGTCGGCGCGGGCGGTCCGGATTCGGACGCCGAGGCGGCGGCCGGCTTCGATCTGGGCGGGGGTCAGGGGGAGGCGGACCATGGACCTAAGCTTAGAAGTGGTATTAAAGTACCGCAAGAATTGGTATTGAAATACCGGTAACCGATGGAGGTTGTGATGGTGGAGCTGAAAACGCCCGAGGAGATCGAACGGATGCGGGTAACCGGGGCGTTCGTGGCGCAGACCCTGGCCGAACTGCGTGCGAAGGCCGCGGTGGGGGTGAATCTGCTCGAGCTGGAAAAGATTGTGCGGGAAAGAATCCGGGAGCGGGGTGCGCAATCGTGCTACTGGGATTACACACCGTCGTTCGGACGCGGGCCGTTCCGCAACACGGTCTGCCTGTCGGTCAACGACGCCGTCCTGCACGGACTGCCGTTCGATTACGCACTGTGCGACGGCGATGTGCTGACCATGGATCTGGCGGTGAGTATCGACGGCTGGGTCGCCGACGCCGCCACCACTGTCATCGTCGGCACACCGGACCCCGAGGATCAGCGCCTGGTCCATGCCACCGAAGAGGCCCTCGCGGCGGCGATCGAGGCGGCGCAGCCCGGTAACCGGATGGGCGATATCTCCGCCGCGATCTCCGCGGTCGCCCGCGCCCACGGTTATCCGGTGAACACCGAATTCGGTGGTCACGGACTCGGTCGCACCATGCACGAGGACCCGCACGTATCCAACGCCGGGCGGCCGGGACGTGGCTTCCCGTTGAAACCCGGGCTGACCATCGCGATCGAACCGTGGTTCGCGAAAACCACCGACCGGATCGTCACCGACCCCGACGGCTGGACCATCCGTTCGGCGGACGGGTCGCGCACCGCGCATTCCGAGCACACCATCGCGATCACCCCGGACGGGCCGAGGGTGCTCACCACAGCAGCCTGAGTCGACGCGGACCGCGTCCGCGAATTCCCGGCGCCTCGTCGACTCGGCCGAACCCTGCGCTGTGTTCGATGCCGATGATCGGTCGATCGAATACAGCGAAGGGACGACGTGGCGGCCGCACTGTGTCGGTTGGAGGGTGCGCGCCGCGCCGCCGTGCCGGGGCGAGTAGATCCGCGCGCCCCCGGGTCGCGGCCGCGAACTCAGGTGGCGCGGCTCACGGAGGACATGTGGAAGTCGGGGATGCGCAGCGGTGGCATGGCGGTCCGGGTGAACCAGTCCTTCCACTCACGGGGCAGCGTCTGCTCGGTCGCGCCGGCCTCGGTGGCCCGGCGCAGCAGATCCAGGGGGCTCTCGTTGAAGCGGAAATTGTTCACCGCCGCGGTCACCGCCCCGTTCTCCACCAGATACACCCCGTCGCGGGTGAGGCCGGTGAGCAACAGAGTGGTGGGGTCTACTTCGCGGATGTACCAGAGGGTGGTGAGCAACAGACCGCGTTCGGTACGGGCGACCATCTCGTCGAGAGTGGCCGCCGAACCTCCGGTGAGCAGGAGATTCGGCACCGGGACGGTCGGGGCGGTGTCGTAGTCGGCGGCGGTGGCGCGCGGATACACCAGATCGGCGATCGCCCCGTCGCGGAGCCAGTCGGCCCGCTGCGCGGCCATGCCGTTGTCGAACACCGAGACCGTTTCCGAGGACGCCTGGGTGGCCACGAACGGGAGACATTCGAGGCCGGGCGCGGCGGGGTCGGAGGTCAGGGTCAGCGGGATATCGGTGAGTTTCTCCCCGATCCGGGTACCCCCCGGGGCGGCGAACGCCGTATGACCCTCGTGCGCGCCGCGACCCTCCATCGACCAGTACATATAGATCAGCAGATCGGCGACGGCCGACGGCGGAAGCAGGGTTTCGTAGCGACCGGCCGGCAGTTCGACCCGCCGCGCCGACCAGTCGAGCCGCCGGGACAGCTCGGTGAGCAGGCCCGGGGTGTCCACATCGCGGAAATCCGTGGTTCCGGCTCCCACCCAGGCGCTGGCCAGGTCCGCTCCTTCGCCGCGTTTGCCGTTGATCTCCACCGACCCGGTGGGCTGGGTGTAGCGGCGGCGGATACCGGTGGAAGTGCCGAGCCAGGTGGTGTGCACCTGGTGGTGCGCGAATCCGTAGAGCCGGTCGGCGCCGTCGAATCCGGTGGCCAGATCGGCGGCGAGGCCGGCGAACACCTCGATACCGGTGCCGGCGGCGGGTTGCTCCCAATCCGGTGCCGTACCCTCCGCGGCAAGTAGCGGCATCGCGTCGCGGGCAGGTTCGGCGGCCGCGGCGGCCGCCTCGCTGGCCCGCACCACGCCCTCGATATCGGCGGGATCCACGCTGGTGGAGGCCACACTGCCGACCCGGGCCGACCGCGGGCCGTCGCGCAGTACCGAGATCACCGACCAGCGCCGCGCCACCGAAGTGCCGTTGGTGGTCATGGAATTTCCGGCCCAGCGCAGTGACGCTTCGGCTTCGTCGGTGACGATCACCATCGCCTCATCGGCCCGGGACAACCCGAGGACCCGCTCGACCACCGCGTTCGCGGGTAGTACGCCCGCACCGGTCAACGCCGTCATTGCCCCGCCTCCGTCCGCGTATTGAGCACATTCACCCCGCGCACCAGGACCGACGGGCAGCCGTGACTGACGGCCGCCACCTGTCCCGGCTGCGCTTTACCGCAGTTGAATGCACCGCCCAGCTGCCAGGTCGACGGGCCGCCGACCGCCTCCATCGAACCCCAGAAATCCGTGGTGGTGGCCTGGTAGGCCACATCGCGTAGCTGTCCGTCCAGTTCGCCGTTGCGGATCCGGAAGAACCGCTGGCCGGTGAACTGGAAGTTGTAGCGCTGCATATCGATCGACCAGCTCTTGTCGCCCACGATGTAGATACCGTCGCTCACCCGCGAGATCAGCTCCTGGGTGCTGGTGTCGTGCTGCGGGTCCGGTTGCAGGGATACATTCGCCATCCGCTGGATCGGCACATGATGCGGGGAATCGGCGTAGGAGCAGCCGTTGGAGCGGTCCAGGCCGAGGCGGGGCGCGAAGACCCGATCGAGCTGGTAGCCCACCAGAACGCCGTCGCGGACCAGGTCCCAGCGCTGCCCGGCCACTCCGTCGTCGTCGTAGCCGACGGTCGCCAGACCGTGGCGCTGTATCCGGTCGGCGGTGACGTGCATGACCGGCGTTCCGTACCGCAGCGTGCCGAGGAGATCGGGGGTCGCGAACGAGGTGCCCGCGTAGGCGGATTCGTAGCCGATGGCGCGGTCGTACTCGGTGGCGTGCCCGATGGATTCGTGGATGGTGAGCCACAGGTTGGTGGGGTCGATCACCAGGTCGGTCGGTCCGGGCACCACGCTCGGTGCTTTCACCTTCTCGGCCAGCCACTCCGGGATCCGGCTCAGTTCGGTGTTCCAGTCCCATACGCCGTCTGCTCCGGTGACGTATTCCCAGCCCCGGCCGACCGGTGGCGCCAGCGTCCGCATGGTTTCGAACGCGCCGGAAGCGGTATCGACCGTGATCGCCTCGAGCTGGGGCTGCAGACGCACGCGCTGCTGGATGATCGCCGAGCCCGCGGTGTCGGCGTAGTAGGTCTGCTCCTTGACCTGCAGCAGGGTCGCGGTGACGTGATCCACCCCGTCCGCGGCCGACAGCCGCCCCGAATAGTCCTGCAGCAGCGCCACTTTGTCGGCGGAAGGGATCGTGAAGGGGTCGATCCCGTACGCCGAGACCCAGCGCGCGTTGTCGTAGCGGGGTTCGTCCGCCAGGGCGACACGTTCCCGGTTCAGCGCCCGCAGGCTCGTAGCGACGGTGACCGCGGAACGTGCGACGTCGGCGGCAGTCTCCGAATTCAGCACCGCGTGCGAGGCGAAACCCCAGGTGCCGTCCACGATGACGCGTACCGCGAAACCCAGTTCCACGGTATCGGTCAACGCCTCCACCCGGCCGTCCCGTAACCGGATCGATTGCGTGCACAGCCGGTGCACCCGCAGATCCGCGTGTTCGGCGCCGGCCGCGCGGGCCGCGGACAACGCCGCATCGGCCAAATTCCGCAGTGGTAGATCCGCGAATTCGGGATCGATATCGTGCCCGGAAGATTGCCCGCCGGGTTCGGTGGACGTCGCCATGTTCACCCGACCAACTTAACCGACTGCGGACCGTTTCCGGCGACTGCTCGCCCTCACCCCTCTGGTCTCACCTGGTGCTACGGCCGAGCATGAAATCGATGGCAGCGGCGAGACCCTTCTTGTCGTAGCTGTCGAGGGGCAGAGTGGCGCCGTGGGCGTGCCGGACGATGCCGTCGAGGTCGACGAGGACAGTGCCGGACTGCTGTATCGAACCGAAGCCTTTACGAGTGAGCCCGATCGACTCATAAGGCATCGCCGTGCCGGCCGACAGGACAGGGAACGGGATGCCGCGCCGGGTTTTCCAGGCCAGGCCCGCCTCGCGACCCTCTGGTATCACGATGGCGACATGGATGTTGTCGTCGTCGAACCCGAATTGCTGCGCAACGAGATCGCGAACGTGGCGGTTGCAGATCGGGCAGGACGTCGACCGCATGAAATACAGGAGCACGTTGTGCACGCCGCGGTGGTGGGACAGCCGCCAGGCCTGCCCGGTGGTGTCTTCGAGTCCGAGGTCGGGTGCGGGGGATCCGGATGTGAGCACGGGGCTTCCTTTCGATTACGGATTGCGGCCGAGGTTGTGCCGGATCGCCGCGCGTGCGCGGTGCAGCTGCGATTTCATCGCTGTTGTGCTCAGGCCGAGGGAATCGGCTGTCGCCCGTCCGGGGTAGCCGAGTACATCGCGCATGATCAGGACTCTGCGCTGGAGATCGGGTAATGCGCTGATCGCCTGTGTGAGCCGGTCGGCGTCGAGCCGGCGCAGGACTTCCTCCTCGGCGGAGGCAACGATCTCCGGGGGAGCATCGGTACTCTGCGGCTCGCGGTCGAGCAGGTATCGGGCGCGGCGCAGGCATTCGTTGCGCACGATGCGGAACATCCACGACGCGAGAGCGGCTGTGGCATTCAACGTGCCGATCTTGCGATACAGCGTGATCAAGGCCTCCTGCGCGGCGTCTTCGGCATCGGCGGAGGACGCGCACAAATGCTGCGCGAAGCGCCGCACGTGCGGATGGGCGCCCTGCACGATCGCCGAGATCGCTTCCGGATCCCCGCGCTGGGCCGCTCGGACGAGCTGTTCACCGGCCCAGTCATCCGCCACTCCGCTCACCTCCTGGACGATCCGGTGCGTGTGGAGTGCGTAGGGCGAGGTGAGCCGCGCTGCTCTGGTTCGGTCGGACTCTCATGACCATAAGAGCGTCTTCGCCCGCGAAAGGATTCGAACCCGGTCGAAAACAACACTGTGATCGCTGTCCCACGGCGCCGATCGTCCGTCCTCCGGGCACTGCGGGCGGCCGGGTACAGCGCGCCGGAGTCGGTGAGTCCTTCGGCCCCTTTGGGCAGTTCAGGCGGTGATTCCGAGTGACCGAACGGCCCGAGCCGGCCGCTCCGGCCACGCGCGGCACCGGTGGACGAACCGGACGATCCGCCGGCGGGTCAGTGTTCCCGGGACGGACCGGTTGTCCCGTGCAGCAAGGTGTCGATCACGCGGCGGGCGAGGGTGTCGGGATCGGCGGGTGTATCGGATTCGGTTTCGCCGTGGACCGTTTCGGTGATGAGTGCCAAATAGACGCGCCGGACCCACTCGAGGTCGGCGTCGGCCGGGAGGACCCCCTCGGCTTCCGCACGGCGGAAAACGGCATCGCATTTACCGAACACTGCGGCCTGTATCTCGGCTACCTCGTCGTCCGCGGGACCCACCCGCTCCAGCGCGTAGGCGGCACCGTTTTTGATCGCGATGACGTTGGCGGTGGCCTGGTGCAGCGCCACCAGCGGTGGTGCCGTGTGCGGGCGGGCGGCGTCGACGGCCGCGTCCATCCGGCGCCACGCCTCGATCGCCATGGTGCGGACGAGGTCGTCTCGACTGGCGAATCGGCGGTGCACGGTGGTGCGCGCGACCCCTGCCGCCTCGGCGATCTGTTCCAGCGTCGCGTTCGGGTTCCGGCCGAGGACGCGTTCGGCGGCGTCGAGGATGGTGCGGACGGTGCGTTCGGCGTCGGCGCGCAGGGGTCGCGCGGGGGTGGGCGGATGCATGGGCTCCTCTCGGACGGCTCACTACATCCTACGCAGCAGAAGCAGATAGGCGATGATTTGCATCATCAGTGTTGCAGATATTGATAAAACTGCTACGCTTCTGTGCATGAAATCGAAAGAGTTCGACACTGTCCGATCGCCCGGAACGGCCCTGGTCACCGGCGCCTCGTCAGGGATCGGTGCCGAGTTCGCTACCGCGCTCGCCGCGCGGGGGGACGATCTCGTGTTGGTCGCGCGCTCGGCGGCTCGACTGGAATCGCTGGCCGCCGAACTGCGTCTGGATCACGGTGTCGCGGTCGAAGTCCTGGTCCAGGATCTGGCCCAACCCCGGGCTGCCGAACGAGTCGTGACCGAACTCGCCGCGCGCGGTATTTCGATCGACGTGCTCGTCAACAACGCCGGCTTCGGCAGCGCGGGCAGGTACGAGGATATTGCCGCGGAAACAGACCACAGCCAGCTGATGGTCAATGTTGTTGCGCTCGAGGGGCTTACCCACCGGCTGGTTCCGGGGATGGTGGAGCGCGGACACGGTGAAGTGGTCAACATCGCGTCCACCGCGGCTTTACAACCCGCCCCCTACTTCGCCACCTACGCCGCGGGCAAAGCTTTCGTGCTCAATTTCAGCTTGGCGTTGTGGAGCGAATACCGCGACCGCGGTATCAAGGTGCTCGCGGTGTGCCCCGGCCCCACCGAAACCGGATTCTTCGACGTGGTCGGTACTCGCGATGCCGCCGTAACCGGCTCGATGGGCACCGCGGGCGAAGTCGTGCAGGCCTCGTTGCGAGCCCTCGCGCGTAACAAGGGCTACATCGTTCCCGGCCGCCAGAACTTCGCGGCCGCGCATCTCATGCCGCGGCGGCCGCGCACCCTGGTGGCCCGGATCGCCAAGCGGGTGACCGGAGCTGTCGCCGGCGCGGCGGCGGCACACGCCCATCAAGAGAGTTCGGATCGGCCGGTCCGTTCCGCTGGATGAGCCGGGGTGACCGGCCGGGACAGCCGGTTCAGCCGAACTGCTGCCAGCCCAGCCGGATCACCATCGCCACCACGACCACCAGCAGCACCACCCGAACGAATTCCGCCCCCCGGGCCAGCGCCATCCGTGACCCGGCCACCGCCCCCGCGATATTGGCCACGGCCATGGCCGCGCCCAGTACCCACAGCACGTGGCCGGTGCACCCGAAGAAGATCAGCGCACCGACATTCGACCCGCAGTTGATCACCTTGGCCATCGCGGCCGCACGCACGAATTCGGTGCCCAGAAGGGTCGCGAAGGTGATGATGAGGAACGTCCCGGTGCCCGGGCCCAACAGTCCGTCGTAGGCGCCGATCAGCCCGGCTGCCAGCGCGATCACCAGTACCGTTTTGCGGCGTGACGGCGGGTGGGTCGCCAGGGTGATACCGATCGACGGCCGCGCGGTGACGAAAATCGCCACCCCCACGAGCACCACCAGCACGATCGGGATGAACAGGTCGCGGTCGATCAGGGAGACCGCGGCCGCGCCGGCCGCCGCGGTGATCGCCGCCAGCACCGCGGCCGGAACCAGCAATCGCCACTGCAACGGGACCTTGCGGGCGAAAGTGACCGCCGCGGTAGCGGTGCCCGCCACCGCAGCCAGCTTATTGGTACCCAGGGCGGTCTGCGGCGCGATACCGGGGGAGACCAGCAGCAGCGTCGGCAGCACGATCAATCCGCCGCCACCCACGACGGCATCGACCCAGCCGGCCGCCGTCGCGGCGGTGAGCAGCACGGCCCAGTCGGTCACATCCATGCCGCTCAGCAAACCAGACGGTCCGATCGATATTCCGTCCTGGCCCGGGTCGCGCTTCGTCGGCCCCCCGCCGCGCGCGGGGGCCGCGGGCGGGGTAGCCAGCCTGCGCATCCTCGTCGACAACGGATACTCGATCCTGGCCTTCTGACCATGGAGCATTTCTTCGCGC
>NZ_JARWOV010000256.1 GCF_029868855.1 Nocardia carnea
GGTAGAACACCTCCTCCACCGAGACATTGGGCACCTCTTCGACGATCCCGGTGAGCCGGTCGCCGAGCTCGAGTTCCGCGATCCGCCGATGCAATCCGGCGCGCCGCTCCGCTGGGAGCTGCGCCCACACCCGGGGGTGGGGGGGGCGGGGGGGGCCCGGCCCGGCACCGGTGCTCGTCAGTCCACCGGGGCGACGCGGATCAGGTTGCCGTCGGGGTCGGCGACCACGAAGGTGCGGCCGAAGACCTCGTCGCAGGGCTTGGTGACGACCTCTACGCCCTTGTCGACCCACTTCCGGAAGTGGTTGTCGATCTCCTCGGGACCGCCGGGCAGGGCCAGGCAGAGCTCGCTCGTGCGCGGACCCGTGAAGGAGAAGCCCTCCTCCACACCGCTCCAGACGGCGAACTGGATGCCGCCGCCGAGATCGAAAGCGATGAAGCGCGGGGTTTCGAATACGGGCTTCATCTCGAACAGGTCGCCGTAGAAGCGGGCGGCGGCGGCAGCGTCGCGGACGTAGACGATGAACATGTTCGGAGTGGTCATGGGGGTGTTCTCCTCTTGCCGTTGTGGTGGACAAGACGAGATTGGCTGCCATACCTGACAGATTCCGGCAGGTTTTCGGAAGAATCTTGCGGTATGACGCCCGATCGCTTCTTCTCGCTGCTGATCGCCCTGCAGTCCCGGGAAACCGTCACCACCACCGATCTGGCCGCCGAACTGGGCATATCGGTGCGGACGGTGTTCCGGGACGTGCAATGGCTGCAAGACGCGGGGTTCCCGATATTGGTCCGGCGGGGGAGGTGGGGCGGGGTGACGCTGTTACCCGGCGGTGCGCTGGATCTCGCCCGGCTCACTCCGGCCGAGCGGGACCATCTCGCGCTGTCCGGTCTCGATGATGCGCAGCGTGATCAGCTGGGCGGTGGAGTCGACAGCCGGCGGGCCAGGAGCAAGGTGGCGCCCGGGCGGGTGCGGCCGGAGAATCTGCTGCCGGTGCATGCGGTGGTCACCACGGACAATCGGCCGTGGTTCGGACCGCCCGGTGCGGGAATCGGTCCCGCGGAGCTACTGGGTGACCTGCGCCGGGGTGTCCGGTTGCGGGTCGATTACCGCCGGTCGGACGAGACCGCGTCCACCTGGCAGATCGTCGACCCCTACGGTCTGCTGGCCAAGGGCGGCCGCTGGTATCTCGTTGCCGACCACGCGGCCCGGCCGCGTCTGTATTCGCTGGAACGGATCGCCGGCTGGCGCCCGTTGCGCGCGCCCCGGCGGCTGCGTCCCGGAACGACTCTGCAGGCGGTGGCCGCGGAACTGGCCACGAGCTGGGAGACCGCGGGAGCCCTCCGGATCGAGGGCGAACTGACCGCCGGCCAGCTGGAACGCGCGAAACGCATACTCGGCACTCGGTTGACGGTCCTGTCTCCGGAAGCGGGCGGCCGCGTGTGTATCGGGGTGGCGTGCCGGGTGGTCGAGGATGTGCGCCAGCTGCTGCAGTTCGCCGACGATTTCGTGGTGACCGGCCCGCCGGAGGCACGGGAACGAATCCGCGAGCTGGCAGGGGCGATGCTTCGGCAGTACCAGTGAGCGTCGGCCTCTGTGGTGCGGGTCATAGCGTTGTCACCGACGAGTTTCCGGCCGGAGTCCCGTCCTCTCTGTGCAAGCAACGTTGTTTGGAACAAGGAGACCGAATATGGCGGCACAGACGAAAGGCCCCGCGTCGTACTTCCCGTCCATCGAGGCGAAGTACGGCCGCAGTATCGACGAGTGGAAAGCCGTCCTGCGTGATTCCGGGTTGTCTTCGCACAAAGAGCTCGTCGAACTCCTGAAAACCGAACACGGCTTCGGTCACGGGCATGCCACCGCGCTCACCCAGCACCATCTGCATCCCGAGAAATGGGCCGCCTGACGGTTGTGGACAGCCGACCGGGTGGGCCGGCCGGAGCGCACGAGGGGTGCTGCGGATGAACCCGCATCTGCTCTCGGCCGCCCACCAGGGTCGGAGATGTCAGCGAATATTCGCCCATCGACCGCCGGGCCCGCACAGGCGGGTGCCTGGCCCTATGGGTACGGCGCTTCCGGCCCGGCCTTCTCGGTGTTCTCCTGCCGCAGCTCGTCGCGGCGCGCAGACACCGCTTCCAATTCCCCCACCCGCTTTCGGACTACCGACCTCACGAGGCCGCCCGCCTTCCGGTGCTTCGCGGCGCCTCCGGCCGGACACGTACGTCCGGCGAACTGCCCGTCTCGGCAGCGAAGCGGCGGCAATTGCGCTGCGGAAGCGAAATCCCGTCATGTGCCCGGATCCGGCCGTAGGCTTCGCCGTACCGGCACGATGGTGACGACAGACTACGGTCACGAAGGATTGGGGCGCACGACATGGCGATTCGGGATCGACTGGGGCTCACGGCGGCCGAGCCCGCGCCGATCTACGGTGAACCGTTCGAGACGGCCGACGGCGCGATAGTCGTCACCGTGGCCCGGCGCGGCGTGCTCAGCCCGGTGATGCGGCCCGCCGGTATTTTCGTCGTCAGCGACGGCGCCGCGACCTGGGTTCCCGCGGTGGATGTCGACCGGATCGCGCTCATGGGCGAGCTGATCGGCTTGAGTGCGGCCGTTATCGCGAGTCTGGCGATCCTGCGGCGCCCACCGTGGCCCGACCTCGGTCGCCGCCGCTGCGACTGACCGCGGTCCGTTCGAACAACGGAGATCAGCCGGGTTCACCGCGCCGCGCAGCATCCAGCAGCCGCACCGCCCGCGGGCCCACGCCGTGCAGCGCCAGTAGTTGCGCCGGGTTCTCCGGCAGATCGGCGAGCGTCCGGTATCCGGCGTCGATCAGCGCACCGGTCGCGGGGCGGCCGATCTTCACCCCGTCGAAGACGGGGCCACGGTCCTGCGCAGTGGTCATCACGCGAAACTACCCGGTCGTATGTGTGAAACCGGCTTCCTGTGCCGGAGGCGAATGTCGCGGGCCGTTGTCCACGAACCGGCGAGATGTGCGGTAGGTATTCGCGGTCCGGTCGGCCGATCGCGAGAGGAATCGGGCTGTTCGCTTTGCGGTATGTTCAGGCATCTTCGGTAGCGGGCAAGGCGCTGAGACAAGTCGACTCGAAATATCGCCAGGCCAGTTCCGGGGCGACCGGGTTCGCGCGGTCGGTGACCATGGTGAGCAGTCCGACGAGCGCCCAGGACAGTGTGGTGACAGTCAGATCGTCGGTGTGGATGCCGGGCTGCTCGGCGAGATGGTCCTGCAGGATGGCTGCGACACTGCTGCGGTATCCGTGCAGCGCCGTCACCGACGCCTTGGGCCCGATCAACGGCTCGTAGACCTGCGGATAGCGGGCGGCCAAGCCGATCATCACGCGGACCGGCGCCCAGCGGCCGCGGTCGAGGGAGCGGGCGATCTCCTGGCGCAGGTGCTCACCGCAGCTCACTACGAGGAGATCGTCTTTGTCCCGGTAGTGGGCGTAGAAGGTGGAGCGACCGACATCCGCCCTGGCGATCACATCGCTCACGCTGATGCGGTCGTACGCGCGCTCCATCATCAGCTCGATGAGAGCGCGGTGCAGAGTCTCCCGGGTGCGCCGGACCCTGCGGTCAGGGATGCTCATAGGTCTTCCTCGATGGACAGTTCCGCCGGACCTGTCCGGAAACGGACGGATCGGGCCTATCTGATTCTGGTCGACGGCGGCCGGGACGGCGACCATCGACCCATGACATCAGATCAGCGCACCCGCAGCCCGATGTTCGTCGACGCGCCCGATACGGGTCTGATCATCCAGGGCATGCGGCGATACAACCTGTTCACCACCGTATGGTTCCTCGGCCGGCATCGCCGGTTGCTCGCCGAACTGGCCCGAGGAAGTGGTGCCGGGCTGGGTGACGATGCCGTCGATATCGGGTGCGGGCCCGGGAAACTCGTCCGCGCGCTCGGCGAACAGGTCGGACCGCTGGGCAGCGTCGTCGGGATCGACCCCTCCGCCGCGGCCATCGACTACAACAACCGCCGCGACACCCGCCCCAACCACCGATACATCCAGGCCCCGGCACAGGATCTGCCGCTACCCGATGCCTCCGTCGACGTGGTGACGTGCACCTTCGTCATGCACCACATTCCCGAGGAACACCGGGAGGCGGCGATCGCCGAGATGTGGCGAGTTCTCCGTCCCGGTGGCCGGTTGCTGCTCGCCGATGCCCATCCGGGTCCGTGGCTTCGGTTCCTGTTCACGCGCGCGGCCCACGGGGACCACGATAAAGATCCCTTCGAGGCTATAGACATCCGGCGCTACGACCCCGCCCTGCGTAGTGTGGGCTGCGCGGATCCCAGCTATATGGTCAGTCCGTTCATGACAGGTATGTTGGTGGCGTTCAAGCCGAACTGAACCGCGCAGGGCCCGTGCTGTTTCGCCACTACGGCGCGATCTTCACCGCCACGCCGCGTGCAGGTGTAGCAGAGTATTGCGGGTGCTGCGTCCCGTTGCATTGGTTGCCTTGTCAGCTTCCGCGGTGTCGATCGTAGCTATTCCCAATACTGGGGAGTTCGGTGCTTGCCTCTGGGGTTAGCCTCCTGGGCAGGAGGTGCAATGTGCAGGTTTCGGGGTTTGGCGGTCGTCGAGTCGCACGAACGGGATCGGCTGAGCCGGGACTTGCGACCTTCCTATCGAGCATTGTGACGTGTCCTGTATCTGTGACTGGAGACAGTTGTGCCCAAACGGCATCCGAAGACAGTTTCGGCGCTGGAGAACAGTAAAGCGCTCAGGCACGCAGCCGAGGATATGTTCGAAAGGATCGAGCGGATACGCGCTCGCAGACCCTCCCCGAGCGGTCGTGTGATTCCGGAGGTGGACGGCTTGGGACGACTCACTGACTTGTACATCGCCCCGGGTACGATCGCTACCGCGGCGAGCTGCCAGAGTCTGGCGGACGACATCATGGCGGCTGTCAGAGAAAGTACAGCGGATGCCGTGCGGCAGCACAAGACGGAGATTCGACAAACCGTCTGGCCTGAAATGCCGGACGTGCCTACGATTTGGCGGCATCGATAGCTGTGGGTCCACATGACGCGCGGTCGGCGCCGGAGGGGGAGGACATGGGCGATTTCGGCTCGGATGAGCAGGTCGCTCCAAGTGTCCTCGCCTTCGAAGTGTTCAATCCGGAGTACTCTGTGGGTGTGGCCTGCGGGATCGCAGGAGATGTGGTCGGTATCCACCTCGGGCCAGAGATTCTGGAGGCGGATGATGCCTGGCTGGCTGCCGAGATCCTGCGAGTGGCGCGTCTGGCTCATGTGAAATCGCAGGTCGGGCGCCGGGCGATGATGTTGGAGCGCGGGATGTTGCCGCACGTCGCGGATGCCCGTGGTCTACCGACCGAGATCGAATTCCGCTATCTGGAGGCGGCCGAGTTCGGCGAAACTAGGTGACGACGTCGATCGACCACCCGATGGTCGTAGACGTATGCCCAGGTGTGGGGATAGGTGAGAATTGGTGGTGCTGTGAACTTCGGATCGAGGGAGAGCTTCGGGGCTATGGGCACCTATTTCAGGCAGGATCCGGACGATCTCCGCGGACGGGGCAATCGCCATCGCAGTGTTGTCGGGTCTTTCCTCGAACGCGCCGAAGGTGATCCGGATTGGGAGACCACCTTCCTGGATCGGGCAGGATACGGCGCCAGCCCCTACCTCGAATTGGCGCAGGCGAAGATCAAATCCCGCGGACAGGCATGGACGAATGTGTCGAACGGGCATCAGGGGGCCGGTGACGTCTCGCATACGGGCGCAACCGAGTTCGAGACAGCGGACACCGATGGGGCAGCGGGGGCGGATCGGGTGAGTGTCGATCCGCAGGATCGGTAATCGACCTGTTGTGGTGCGCGGTGTGCAGATCGCCCGAGTCCACCGGGCGCAGTGCCGGCATGCTGGTCCGGCGGATTCGATGAGGAACTCCCATGGGCGCTGACAATGGAATCCTCAACCCGGGTGACGACTTCAGCGAAGGGGAATGGGTCACCTCCAAAAACGGTGAATACCGTATGGGGATCCAGGATGGTGATCTGGTTGTCCAGCACACGGGTTCGGAAAATATCGTCTCGATCATTCCCGGAGGCAGCGACTCCAACGCTACGTGGTTCGAACTCGAGGACGACGGCCTCGAGCTGTACAACGATGACGATGACGAGATCTGGGTAAACAGACCCGACCATCAGGGTCACGAAGGTGACGCCGGTGAAGGAAAAGGCAAGACCGATGTTCAGGACAGCGAACATCCGGGATACGGGGACGCGAACCCTCAGCAGTTGCTACTGACTGATGATGGTCAGCTCATTCTCGTGTCGGAACCGGTGGACGAGGACACCTGGGACGGCTACTACAACCAGGGCAACTCCAATGTCATCTGGTATCGCGACACGCTTTCTACCGTCCAGGCGCGGACAGTCTTCGGAAAGGATGAGGAGCACGGATATTACTCCCCCCGATCCGCGGACGAAATCAATAGCAATAGCAACTACGAAGATTTTCCGCTCCGGATATGGACTCCTGACGGCGCATCGCCGGAATTGACGTCCTATATAGCCGGCGTCAACAGTGCGCTCAAGGGGTTGATGCTTTGCATAGGATCGGGAAATGTGCAGCTGCCGGGGTTTCTCGATGCTCTTCGGGAGGAGAAGGAGAACTTTCTGGATGACGAGTTCATCACGGCTTTGAACACGGCTGCGCGAGAAGCGGAAGGCGAGACCCAATACGGGGAAACCGAGCTCACAATGGAACTCGGGCACACCAAGAGGAACCTGTCGCATTTCGATCAAGAGTTCGCCGAGAACGTTCTCGATATCGATGAATTCAACAGCGATACCTACCGAGACATGTATCAGGCGATACTGGACGTCAACTCCGGGATTGTCGATTCGACGATCGGGAAGACATGGGACCCCACGGTCAGTACCACGCAGCCTGTGGAGGATCCGGATGACCCACTCGGAATCCAGAAGATATCCGAAGAAGCGCCGATGTATCACATCATCGCAAACGGTCATTCCAGATGCGAAGAGGCCGTTACTTCGTATGTTCAGTTCATAGAAGAAAAGGCCAGGGATGACGATGATTACAAGAGTCTGCTGGCCAAGGATGAACCCGAACCGGAACCGGAACCGGAACCCGAACCTGAGCCGGAGCCGGAGCCGGAGCCACAACCTGAGCCGGAGCCGGAGCCACAACCCGAGCCGGAGCCGGAACCTGAGGCCGCCGATGCCGACTTCGACGGCGCCGGTGATACGACAGGTGATGGTGATACAACAGCTGATGCCGATACCGATCCCGCCGCCGATCCCAGTGCTGAACTCGACGAGGTAGGTGAGCAGTTCTCGAATATCGTGGACGGTTCCACAGGTGCTCCGGAGGGTTCGGCCGCAGAGGATTTGCTCGGCGGCGGTGAGGAGGACAAGCCTTCGAGCCTCGAGGACCGGGTGATGGAGTACATCAACGGCGATACCGGGAATCCCGCCGGCGGCGTGACTCCGGCGGTGCAGCAGACCCCGCAACCGCAGGCCTCGCCGGATATGTCTTCGCTTGCGATGATGCCCCTGCTGTCCAGCTTGACCGGGCCGGGTGGCCCGCTCGGTGGCGGCGAGAAGGGCGGGGAGAAGGACAAAGACGACGACGAGCCGCGCGGCCGCGAGGAGAATCGGCAGGTTCCCGGCCCGCCGCAGCAGTCTCCGGGCGTTGCCGTTGCCACCGATCCGGGCGCTGCCACTGCGCAGCAGGTGGTTACCGCGTCGCCTGATGCCGGTCCACCGCCGGTTGTCAGCACGCCCGGTGCCACCACGCCGTGGACACCGCCGGGCGGTGTTCCCGGCAAGGACGACATTCCGGTGCCGCAGGCTGTCGGCGATGCGCTCACCCGGCAGGTGGGCAATCCGGCCCTGGACGCCGGTACTGCCTACGCCGGTACACCGGGGGAACAGACCGTCGAGAAGCCCTGGCAGGTGGTCGATGTGTCCGCGCTGCGTACGGGCGATGTGATCACGTGGGAGAACCACAGCGCGGTCATCGTCGACAACGGTAGTGGCCCGCATTATCTGGAGAACGGGCAGTTGGTGCCGCTGAATCAGAGCAATCTGGACAATCCTCAGTACGGCAAGTTCCAGAATTACTTCCACCCGACCGGTCTGGATTCCGCCGGTGCCACGAATATGCAGGTTCCCGAAGCGCCCACGGAGTTGCCGGAGCCGAAGATCACCGCGTCCCAGCCGCCTGAGCCGCCACCTGTCCAGGGGCCCGAGGAGGCGTAGACCGTTGCCGGTCACCGTTGGAGTATGTGGACGCGGTGACCGGCGTGTACGCGGCGGGAATGCTACTCTCCGCTGAGATCGCCGGAGGGAGGCAGCCATCACCGCATTGTGGATCGTCGTGTTGATCGTGGTACTCGTTTTGGCGGGTATCGTGGCGTACCTGCTCATACAGCGCCGGAGCGCGCCGGCTGCGCCGTCCGGGCCGGTGGACCCCTTCGCCGACAAGGACTCCGATGCCCTGCGCGGTGACCCGCGGGCGCTGAAGGCCGGCGATATCGTCGATATCTTCGGCGAGACCTACACCGTGCGCGGTTCACTGCGGTTGAAGGAGGGCGGCTACCAGTGGAGTGAGCATCTGCTGGACAACGCCAAGGGCCTCCGCAAATGGCTGTCGGTGGAAGAGGATCCCGAACTCGAGCTGGTGCTGTGGACGGAGACACCGGGTATCCCGGCGCCCGGCGGTGACGAGCTCGAACACGACGGGAAACGGTTCCGGCTGGACGAGTCGGGTACCGCCCGCTACATCGGTGAAGCGACCACCGGGCTGACCCCGTCCGGAACAGTTGCCTATCACGATTACCTCGCCGAGGACGGAACCCGCCTGTCGTTCGAGGATTTCGGGGATTCGGGGAAGAAGGAAGCGGCAATCGGGCAGGTCCTCTACCGCAGTGCGATTATGATCTATCCGCAGTCGCCGTCTTGAGTAGCTGCATTACCGGACGGGCTGGGTACCAGACGGGGGAAGGTTTTCTGTGAGTCGTAAGTCCTGGGTGATCGCTGCTGTCTGCGCGATCCTCTCTATCGCGCTGTCCGGATGCGGTTCCGACGATGACGACGGTCCGGGGGCGCGGTCCTATATCGGGTCGCACTACACGCGCGCCGCGAAACTGGACGAAGCCAACAACGGGATGGCCTACACCGCGAACAAACAGCCGGGGGCGGTGGCCGACGAGATCACCAAGGCGGCGCGGCCGCTGGACCGGCGTTCGAGCGGGCCGATGACCTTCCTGCAATACCGCGACGACATCATCGCGATATCCCCGAACGGAACCGGAGCGAAGGTGCTGGTCGACGACTACCGCAACGGTCACCGTCGCCACCACACCTATGTCAGCGCCTTCGGCTGGCCCAGTGACAACAGCAGCTTCCGCGGCGGCGGTTCCGGCGAAGGAAAATAGCGCGCCGCCCGTCCTACCGACCCTTTTCCAGGAGGAAACAATGCTCCAAGACCTGCCCGCGGACGCCGGTGCCGCGGCCGCCTACTCCGGCCTCGGGATCGTGCTGATGGTGCTCGGGTTCGTCCTGGTGGATGTGCTCACGCCCGGTAACCTGCGCCACCAGATCTGGATCGAACGCAATCGCAACGCCGCCCTGCTGGTCGCCGCCAACATGCTCGGTGTCGGCATCATCGTCGCCACCGCGATCTGGACTTCGGACGGGGCGATCGGGCAGGCACTGGTCTCGAGTGCCGTCTACGGGATCATCGGCCTGGTCGCGATGGGCCTGGCATTCCTGCTGCTGGAATTCGCCACCCCCGGTGAGTTCCGGGGTGTGGTGAACGAACACGAACTGCATCCCGGGGTGTGGGTGAGCGCCGCGGTGCATATCGCGGTCGCCGCCGTGGTCGCCTCCGCACTGACGTAAAGGTGTCGGCGAGCACGCTGACGGCCGAACAGCCGCCGGTGGAACCCGGCGGCGCGGCAGCGACCGAATCCGCGGCGGCGCAGCAGCCCGGGGTTCCGGGGCGCTTCGCCCGGATCGCCCTGCTCCTCACTGTTTTCGTCTGCGCGGCCTGCGGTCTGGTGTACGAACTGTCCCTGGTGACGCTGGGGAGTTATCTGATCGGTGATACCGCCACGCAGGCTTCGATCACGCTCAGCGTGATGGTGTGCGCGATGGGCGTGGGCGCGCTGGCCGCGAAACCGCTGCGGCATCTCGCGGCACCGGCGTTCCTGGCCGTCGAGATCGCGCTGGCGCTGGTCGGCGGGTTGTCGGTGCTGGGCCTGTATGCCGCCTACGCTTGGCTCAACCTCTATACCGCTGCGCTGGTGCTGGCCTCGTGTGTGATCGGTGCCCTGGTGGGGGCCGAGATCCCGTTGCTGATGGAACTGCTGCAGCGTATCCGCAAACAGGAGGCGGGCAGCGCGGTCGCCGATCTGTTCGCGGCCGACTATGTGGGGGCGCTGCTGGGTGGTCTGGCGTTCCCGTTCCTGCTGCTACCGGTGTTCGGGCAGATCCGCGGCAGTCTCATCGTGGGTGTGGTGAACGCGCTGGCCGGTTTGGCGCTGGTGTTCATCTGGTTCCGGGCGGACCTGTCGCATCTGGTCAAAGCCACTTTCGGAATGGTTACGCTGCTCGTCGCGGGCGTTCTGATCGGCAGCTATCTCTACGCCGACCGATTCGAAGCGACCGCCCAGCAGGCATTGTTCGCGGCGCCGATCGTTTGGCAGCATCAGACCGAGTACCAGAAGATCGTGCTCACCGAATCGGCCTCACCGTTCGGTACTCGCGATACCCGGTTGTTCCTCAACGGCGACCTGCAGTTCTCTTCGGTCGACGAGTACCGCTACCACGAGGCCATGGTGCATCCCGCGCTCGCCGGAAACAGGGAGAACGTACTGGTCATCGGGGGCGGTGACGGACTCGCCCTGCGCGAGATCCTGAAGTACCCGGACGTCCGCACCGTCACGCTGGTCGAACTGGATCCGGTGATGATCGACCTCGCCCGCACCGACCGCCGGCTCACCGAACTCAATCGGAACTCCTTCGCCGACCCCCGCGTCCGGACGGTCACCGCCGACGCGTTCACCTGGCTGCGCACCGCCCATGCGGACTACGACGCGGTGATCGTCGACCTGCCCGACCCCGATCAGACCTCCGTCGCCAAGCTCTACTCCACCGAGTTCTACGCAATGGCCGCCCAGGTGCTGGCCCCGGAAGCCACCATGGTGGTGCAGGCGGGCTCACCGTTCTTCGCCCCACATTCCTACTGGTGTATAGCGGCGACCGTTCGTACCTCCGGGCTGACCGTGCTGCCCTACCACGTGGATGTGCCGAGCTTCGGCGACTGGGGTTTCCTGCTCGCCACCCGCGACCCGGAACCCGAACTGCGCCTCGACCCACCGGCCCCGCTACGTTCGATCGACGGGACGAGTCTGCAGGCGGCGACGGTCTTCGCGCCGGACCGCCGGGATACCGGGGAACAGCCGTCGACCTTGATGCATCCGGTGATCTTGGATCTGGCGCGCAAGGAATGGGTGTAGGGCTGAGTTCAGCGGCCGGACCCGTCAGCGCGCACGCTCGCGGAACCAGAGGTTTGCCGCCCACTTCTCGCCGCGCACTACGGGCATGCCGCCGTGCAAGCTTCGCTCATGGACGCGATTCGTGCCGGCGTGGCAGTTGTGGAACAGGACCATTCTGCCGGGAGCTGCCCCGACCTCGATACCGATCTCGGGGAAGCTCGTGGCTCCGCCGGACTCCACCTCGCACAGGTAGAGAAGTGCGGTGACCAGGCGCTGGCCGCCGCGGGCCAGGCAGCGCTCGGCCTTGCTCGTGCCGGCCCGCCACGCGTCGTAGTGAGGGCGGTACTGCTGGCCGGGTCCGTAGTGCAAGACCTGGAACGATTCTGCGTTGGACAAGGGAATCGTGACGATATCGCTGACACGTGTGGCAAGCCGCCGTGTCAGCTCGTTGTGGTTGTGGGGTATCCAGCAATTGCTGCCGGAGCGGCCCGCGCTGACGTAGCCACCCGTATCCCCGCTGACTTCAGCGCGTTTCAGGATCTCACGGCCACGCTCGATGAGCGCAGTCATTTCGTCCGGGGTTGCGATGTTCTCGAAAAGCCATATGTCGGGGTCGGTGTGCAGCGACGTCCCGTCACTGTAATTGCGACGGAGCGTCGCCAGGTTCACGTCTCGGGCCGGATCGGGTCGATCTGAGTCCTGCCGAGTCGGGTGCACTGTTGTACCCGGGGTCTGGAGTTCGCCGGTTGGTATTTCCGTGGAGTCGTTCACATCATCCATCGAGGAAGAGCTGGTCGGGCGGCTCCCAAGCCAGGACAGGCGCCAGGCCCCGTAGCGCCGGGCCTGTGGGAGTCATTCGCATAATCGTATTACGTAGCAGGACCATCGGCATCCAGGACAACTGCAATGCAATGCCCATCCGCCGCGATAACCGCTGCAACGGCTCGACCCGGGCGCGCCGGGCCTGATCGTATTCGGCCAAGGCGGAAGGGATATCGCGGTAGCGATCGAACAGCGCCGCGGCGGTGATTGCATCCTCGATGGCCAGATTCGCTCCTTGACCGAGGTTGGGTGTCATAGCGTGGGCGGCGTCTCCGAGGAGGGCGATGGGCCCGTGAACATAGCTGTCGAGCCGCGGCAGCTCGTAGATATCGTGCCGGAGCAGCGTCGCCGGATCGGTGGAGGCGAGCAGATCCGGGATCGGATCGTGCCAGTGGGCGAAACGGCGGCGGAGTTCGGTGAGTTCGCCGCCCGGACTCTCGGTTCCCGCGGGCAGGGTGGCGGAGCCGTAGAAGTACACCCGGCCGTCCCGCAGCGGGGCGATACCGAAACGGTCCCCGCGCCCGATGGTTTCGCCGCCGGACGATACGGGATTGCGGGGCCGGACGATCGACCGCCAGGCGGTGTAGCCCGCATACGCCGGTGGCGCGGCATCGGGCCAGTGCAGCGCCCGGACAGTGCTGTTGATGCCGTCGGCCCCGAGTACGAGATCCGCCTCGGCGGTACCGAGGCTGTGCCGGACACGGACGCCGCCACGGGTGATATCCACGGTGTCCACCGCCGCGCCCAGCCGGAGCGGTTCGTCCCCGAGCGCGCCGCGCAGGATATCGAACAGATCGGTCCGGTGGATCATCACCAGATCGCCGTAACGGTCACGGACTCCGGAGACATCGGTTCGTGCCAGCCACCGGCCGGACGGGTCGCGCATTCCCGCTTCGGTGGCCGAAAGTGACTGTTCCCGGACGGCCGGCCCGACACCGATCGTATCGAGACCGCGTAAACCGTTGGGCCACAAGCTCAAACCGGAACCGGCCGGACCGACCTCGGCGGCTCGTTCGAGAACCTCGACCTGCCAGCCGCGCTGCCGCAACGCGACGGCCGCGGTGAGCCCCGCGATACCCGCCCCGACGACGACGGCCCGCCGTTGCCGCCCGCTCGGTTCACCGATCATCCTTACCTCCCGTATCGGGCACCGTTGCCCGTCCAGCCTCGATTATGTCGCGGGCACGGCGGCCGAGCGCCATGAAGGCGGTGGTGTGGCCGGATCGCCATGCCGGCGACGCCCATTGCGACCGGACGGGGCCGCTCGATGGGGCACCGGGTTCGCTCGTGGCGTCCCGGATCACGGGCGTCGCTGGTCAGCCGACGGCGTTCGGGGGCGGAGTGGCGGTGTTTCCGCTGGTGTATGAGGTCGATGAGGGTCCCGCGGCGGTTCCCTCGGTGGACGAGGTGGTAGCGGTGCCGTTCGTGGTTTCGGTGGTGGACGGGGAAGCGGCGGTTTCCGTTGTGGGGGAGTTGCGATGCCATCGGTGGGGCCGACGGCGGACGAGGTCGCGATGGTGCTCCCGGTGGCGTCGGCGCCGGTCTCTCCCGCTACTTCCTCGCCGCCTTCTTCGGTCGTGGTCACCGTGGTTTCCGGAGTCGTCGTCTCCGGCGTGGTCGTTTCCGGAGTTGTCGTTTCGGATTCGGTGGGTTCGCTGGAGGTGGTGGTCACCGGTGGTGGCGACGTCGTAGTTACCGGTGGTGGTGGCGGGGGCTCACTGGGTTGCGGTTCGGGCTCGGTCCACACCGGCGGCGGGGCCGGTTCCACGACCGGTCCGCCTGGTGCCGCCGAGGTGATCGGCACCGATTCCGTGACCGAAACCGGTGGAGCGGGAGCGGGGGCGGGGGCGGGTGGCGGTTCCGGGGGAATCGACCGGGGTGCGGAGGGAACAGGCTCGCGTACGGTCGAACTCACTGCCGGGGGAGCCGTTGCGGGTGTTTCGGTGACAAGTGTGCTGTTGTCCTGGGTGAGGGCAAGCGCCGATGTTCCGGCGATGGCGAGTGCCAGCACGGACATCACGACAATTGCCCGCCACGGCGGCCGCGGTGTCGGAGCGGGGTTCGGGGGCGTATCCGGAGCGAGGCCGGACACCGCGTACGGAGCTGGGTCCGGCGTAGTCGCCGGAGCCGGGTTCTCGGCGGCGATCGGAGTCGGGTCCGGAGCGGTAGACGGCGTGGCGGGTTGCGGAATCGGTCGGCTCGGAGCCATCGAATCCTGTGTCTCCGGATCCGGCACCGGTGGTGCGGCAGCGGGAACCGGTGACGGTTCGGTCCGGGGTTCCCACAGCGCGGCGCGGGCCGCGGCGGCCAGCTCGCCTGCCGTTTCATAGCGGTCGGCGGGATCCTTGGCCATCCCCTTGGCGATGACGGCGTCGAACGCCTGCGGCAACCCATCCGTGGACGGCAGCGGCGGTTCGTCGTTGAGGTGCGCGGCGATCTGGCGTTGCATGCTCTCGCCGCGATAGGGTTTCGCGCCCACGAGGCATTCGTAGAGAACACAGGCCAGCGAGTACACGTCCGAGGCGGTGCCGGATTCGTCGTCGGCGAGCCGTTCCGGGGCCATATAGGCGAAGGTGCCGATCACGGCGCCCGTGGTGGTGACGGTGGTGTCCTCGTCGCTGCGCGCGATCCCGAAGTCGATCAGATACGCGAAACCTTTCGGAGTGACCAGGATATTGGACGGTTTCACATCCCGGTGCACGAGTCCTTCGGCGTGCGCCGCATCCAGCGCCGCGGCGATCTGAGCAACCACCTCGACCGCTTCGCCGGCTTCCAGCCGATCCCGTTCCGCGAGCAGTTCCGCCAGATTGGGTGCCTGCACCAGCCGCATATCGAGGAACAGGCGGCCGTCGATCTCGCCGAAATCGTGGATCGGCACGATATGCGGTTCCGCCAACCGTGCCGCGACCTGGGCTTCCCGCTGGAAGCGTTTGCGGTACACCGCGTCGTGGGCGAATTCGGGCGCGAGGACTTTCACCGCCACCAGCCGGTCGGTTCCGGTGTCGTAGGCGCGGTGTACTTCCCCCATTGCTCCGGCCCCGAGTAGATCGAGCAGCCGATAGCGGCCGAACGGTGTTCCTTCCACGAGCAACGGATACCACATCCTGTGACCGTTCACAGCACCCCAGATACTCGGGGTTGGTCCGTGAAATCCGACGAAATAGCTGGTTATTCGATGTTTTTCGGTTGTTCCGGGGGTTCGTCGCCGGTACTGGATCCGATCGGTGGATCGGCGAATACGCGGGCGGCCGAGCCTGCCAGCCGGGCCGCCGCCGCGGCACCGACCCGCAGTGCGAAACGGCCGGCATCGGGATCGAGCGCGATGAGTCCGTAGTCGCAGTCGACCTCGTCCTCGGTGAGGTCCAGCGCCCGCAGTGCGTCGGCCAGCACCGAACCCGGTGGCAGATCGACGGTGAGCAGCGGCACCAGACCAGGTTACGCCCGGACGGCCGCCTTCTGGAGTTCCGCGAGCAAGGCGCGGGGTTCGGCGATCCCGTACCCGTGATCGTGATCGAAACCCGCACCACCCCGGTCGGCCGCGGTGCTGTGCAGCAGTTCACGCAGGCGGGCCGGTGGGATCTGCGTGGCCGGCCATTTCGTCCGGAAGGCCGCGATCACCCCGGCCAGCACCGGGCAGGCCGCCGAGGTGCCGGTATCGGGCACATCCGCACCGAACGCGGTGGAACCGAGGAAATGGGTGTAGGAGCAGATATCGGGTTTGCGGTCGGCCAGCCGACCGGGCCCCTGCGACGAATACCCCACCCGCTGACCATCGGTATCGACACCGGCCACCGACAGGACATTCGGATGTGAATTGGCGCCGGTGATGGGCCGCTCGGGATAGGCGCACCGTCCGTCCGGACAGTCCCGTCCGCAGTTGCCTGCGGCGAAAAGGATATCGGCGCCCGCCGCATCCAGTGATCCGACGATGACATTGAACGGGTGGTCGGGATTGTCGGAATAGTTGCCCGGATCGCCGACCGGGAAATCCCATTGCGGTGAGTACGCACCCCAGCTGTTGTTGACCACCAGCGCGCGGCGGTCCTCGGGCTGCTGGGTGAGCACGGTGCGCAGATGCGCGAAGGCGGCCAGGGCATCGGAGAGCAGACCGTCCATCTCACTGCCGCCGGTACGGGAACTCCGTAGCAGCGCGATATCGAGGAAGGTCGAGCGCGGGGCTGCGATGAGCGCGTCGAAGGCGCACATGGTGCCGTGACCGACCTCGAATTCCCCGGCTTTCCCCTCGACCCCCGCGGGATTCCAGCTCCGTGCCGCATCGATGGTGATCGCACCGCCGGCCGCACGGATCTTCGCCGCGTTGATCCCGGTATCGAGAACGGCCACCGTGACGCCCTCACCGGTCAGTCCGGCGGCGTCGAGTTCCGCGCGGCCCAGCAGCTCTGCCACTTTCTTCCAGTCGCCCACTGCTGCGTCGTCACCGCAGGTGAGCACCGGTTCGATCACGGGGTCGGCGAAGATCCCGGTCACTCCCGCGGCGCCTGCCAGCGCATCCCGGGCGGCCCGATCGCCGTCGGGAATCTCCCCGCGCACCAGGAAGGATTCGGTGCCCTGTTGCGATGTATCGCTCACCTGCCGGGCTCCCGGTGGCAGCGGCACCGGGGCAAAACCGGAGTCGAGGGTGAATCCGGGTAGTTCGCCGGTGAGCCCGGTGGCGGAAACGCGGGACGCCGAACCGGTTGCAGCGGAAAGCTGTTCGGGAGAAGGCCGGAGCTCGATCACGACTCGCATACCCGCCATCCTGCCCCGGATCGGAGAACCCGGCAATCGCTGCGCGAATCCGCCGCGTCGACGATTGCGGTGTCCGCGGCTGGTCGGACGATGTCGAGGTCGGCAACACAGTGAATTCCGATGTCTTCAACGAGGATCCGATGTTTCTTCCCGGGTCGCCGGTGCCGGACGACGGGACGTCACCCAGATAAGAGGCAGAGGAGCGGCATGGTGGAGACGACGGCCGACGGTCGGCGAGGGGCGCGGTTACTCGGGACGATCTGTCTTGCCGGGTTCCTGCTGGTGGGCAGTTCCGGGTGCAGCTACCTCCGCGGTGATCGGGTCGAGGTGGTCGGCGACGACTCCGCAATGGACGAGGCGTTCGACCGGGTTCGAGATTCGCGGCAGCCGGCCCGGCTCGGCGATGTGGTCGATCAGGCGAATCTGCCCTTCGGCGCCTGGGATCGCATGTACCGATTCCCGGCATCGAAAGACGGTGAGGAGATCAACTCCCTGCTGGGTGCCGATGTCCGGTGGGTCGGTCTACCGGGTGGATCCGACGGGTACGTGCAGGTGTTCATGCACGAAGGTACCGTCGCCTATGCGTTCGTCGATCATGTCCCATCGTCCGGAGTCGGCAGCAATCGATACGCCACACCCGACTCGACGGTGACGCCGGTAGAGCTTCAGCGAAAAAAGGCCACCGCCCCCGAAATGGAGACCTACTGGGCGCTGGAGGTCGAAGAGACAGGCTGATCGGAGGTTGTCGCGGCTCAACAAATCTCGGATCTCGGAGATCGGCCGCCGGCGAGGGGGTACGAACGACAGCGGTGCCGGCAACCTGCCCATGCTGCCACAGGACGTGGAAGGTGAAGATCTCGAGATCGACGTCGATTCCCTGCCCGGATCGCCGTCACCGGGCGACAGCGCGCTCGGGCGGGCGGGGCATCAGTGGTCCTTTCCGGCGGGATGATCGCAGCAGTTACCGGCGTCTGCACCGTCGGCGCCGACGGTGAGCATGGTCGGTGTGGGGCAGCAGGTGTCGCCCTTCCAGGCGTTGAGACCTTCTCGCACAGCGATCGCGGCGATGACCAGGGCGGCGATCGGGTCCGCCCGAGACCACCCGAACAGGCTGTTGAGCACTAGGCCCACCAGCAGGACCGCCGAGAGATAGGTGCACAGTAGGGTCTGTTTGGAATCGGCGACCGCCGAAGCGGATCCGAGTTCACGCCCGGCCCGGCGCTGCGCGGCCGAAAGCACCGGCATGATCACCAGACTCGCCGCGGCCAACCCGATGCCGATCGCGGAGTGCTGTGCTTCGCCGAGGCCGGAGAGTGCCCGGATCGAGTCGACGGTGACGTAGAGGGCGAGGGCGAAAAAGGAAACCGCGATTATCCGCAATGTGGCCTTCTCCCGTGCCTCCGGGTCGCGGCCGGCGAACTGCCATGCCACCGCCGCCGCCGAGGACACCTCGATCACCGAATCCAGACCGAACCCGATCAACGCGGTGGAGGAGACCCGGGCGCCTTCGGTGAGCGCGATGATCGCCTCGATGACGTTGTAGGTGATGGTTGCGGTGACGAACCAGCGGATCCGCCGCGACAGCACCACCTTCCGGCCGTGGCCGGGACCGGCGATCGGCGCGGACAGTGGGGCGGGCATGCCGAGCGGCGCCGACATCAGCAGCACCCCTCGGTCTCGGCGTCCGGGCAGCAGGCCGGATCGACCGCCAGCACCAAACCCAGCAGGTCACCCAGTGCCGCGGCGATCCGGGCATCGGCGAGTTCATAACGGCTGCGCCGGCCCTCCGGTACCGCGACCACGAGTCCGCAGCCGCGTAGGCAGGCGAGGTGATTGGACAGGATCTGCCGGCTCACCCCGATCTGCTCGGCCAGATCCGACGGATACCCCGGGGCCTGGCGCAGGCTCAGCAGGATCCGGGTGCGAGTCGGGTCGGACAGGGCGTGGCCGAACCGGGCCAACGCGTCGGTGTGGACTGCGGTCTCCATGACCCAGATGGTACATCGGAATCTGTATTCAGAAAGCGATGAACCTTCAAGATCCATGACAGGGTGGATCCACCCCGTCTGCGATGTTCGTAAACCGATGCGTTCTTGGACGCGGAAGGTGGGGAAAAAAACAGTTGTTGGGGGATTTGGACCAATGGTTGAGAGCAAATACCCCCAATATAGTGAAAGGGGCCCGGGGGGGGTTTGGGACCCCCCCGCGGGGG